>NZ_JBQXDJ010000044.1:0-36100 GCF_052601015.1 Chitinimonas violaceus
TGGGGCTATGCCGCCAAGGATTGGAAGACGGCCATGAACCAATTCGCTATTCTTTACGCGGATCGGTTTATTCGATCATCCGTGTGAATCTCAAACCCGCCTTGAACACGGAAATCCTGACACCCCCATTAGCTGGTTGAAGGTAGCTCGTTTCAAGTAATTGATCCGTTAGTTTTAATTTTGTCCATTTAAAAAACACCAGCCAAAGCCGGTGTTTTTTCTGAGCATATAGAAACCTACTGATAACAAATGGTGTTATTGCGGAACATCAAAATAAGAATTGTACTTCCCACTGTCCTTTAATGCTTTCAAGCCCTTATTGAAAGCAGCAAGTAATTCCGCACTGCCGGGTTTACTCTTTGTAAGAATAAGGTGATAAGTCACAACATTATAGGCTTTGGGGTGATACGTAATATGGTTTACCTCTGCCGGTGTAAAGTTCTGTTGAAGTGTTGCATAGCCAACATTCATTTCTGAAGGGAATATATCAAATCGGCCGGCGAGTAATTTCTTGAAATTATCAACATCAGTATCAGCACGTTGTACCTGAATAGCGGTGACTTTCTCAAATTCATAGGCATACCCGAGTGTACCACCTACCCGAATTGGAATCAGATCCTCAAAAGTCGTCCAATTAAAAGAGAAGCTCTTTAAGTGAAAGAAGACCGACTTGCCTTCAAAAATAGGGTCGCTGAAATGGAATTTTTCGGCACGCTCTTTCTCGTAGCTCCAAACGACAGAACCATCGAACTTTCCGCTTTCTGCTTCCAGATAGGCGCGCTTCCAAGGTCTGAAGACATACTGGACCTTTACACCGGCATGTGTGAAGGCATCGGTGACGATATGGGAGGCAATGCCATAGTATTTCAAATGTTCGGACAGATAAGGTGGCCACTCCCCGTTGGTCAGCGTGATATCTCTGGCTGCAACGGTGCTTTGCAGTAGTAAAGCGATAGCAAAGAGCCCCATCCGTATACTGCACATGGACTTTCCCTAGAAGCGGTCACACTGGTTTAAAACATAGCATCTGCCACTACAAAAGCTTGGGCACCTACCAAAGGGATGGAGGGTGTTTTCTGCGTGGTTCCAACTGTTGGGTAGTGCGTGCGCGAAGGTTATCAGCACCTGACCAAAGGGGGCAGTATGGGAGGGCGTACAGGTGGTGCATGATTGTTTTGTGATGTTGGCAACACAGTAAGTGTGTTATTGAGCCCAACTTATTAGGCAATTGGCAGTAGCGTTTTGCAGAGCCAATTCTCTAACGCTATGCTCGCCACCCATTTCTGATTCGGTTAAGGTTGTTTATGCAGCAAGTCCAGTCCATGCCAAAATCCTTTACCCGCATTGTAAATCTTTCCCAATCCAGCAAATGGCTTGATGCTGCACTTAAAACCCAGTTGCTTCCATTGCTCGAAGATAGCTTTGCCGGTATTTCTGGTCAGGACTATTTACAGAAGTATTTTTTGAAGGATGGCACCTTTGAGAGAAAGCTCCGATTATATTTTGACAATGAAAAGCTAGTCGGATATTGCCTTCTGACATTCTCAAAAATCGATGTGGATAAAAAGAATATAATCTGCATTGGTGCCTCTGCAGCATTTTATCCTGCGTACAGACATGGCAGTAATACGATAGCGTTTTCAGTCAGTGAGGCAGTGAAATATTGGTTATTACACCCTTGGTCATCTGTGTGTTACGCGGATACCATGCTAAGCCCGGCAATGTATCGTGCTGTAGCGAAGAAAGTCGCTTTTATCTACCCTAGTGCTGAACGCGTCATTCCAGCTAATTTACTGGCGCTTGTGAAAAAATTGAAAGAAGCATTTTCGGTGAATCTACCTGCTCAGGTGGATATTCAAGGCGATTCTCCTTTTATTTGCTTTGTTGGGCGAAAGACCAATTATAGTCAATCAGAAATCCATTCATTTCGAGTCGATAAAAAACCAGAAATACAATATTACTGCCAGGTGAATCCTAATTTCGATCAGGGAAATGCATTGATTACCGTTGTGCCTGTAAATATGCGACAAATGCTTGAGATGATAGTCAAATGGATTAAGCAATAGCGGTACTTATATGACTAACTATCCCCGTCGACGATATGCAAAAAAGCAAATTCCAACTGAGTGTATGACTAAAATTTTCATGGGCAACGCCGTAACGCGACGAAATTATGGTTATTGGAGGGGCCATGAATAACCCCTTTCTGCTGTCTCTGTACTCACGTACTACCTAGCATTTGCACGCCTAGCATGCGTGCCTCGGTTGTATTTTTCAGTGGCCCTAAACTTTCTTACATCTCGATCGGTTAACTTGTGGAGTTAGTTCTGACCTGTTCACGATAAGATCGTGAGCAGTGTTCAGATCCATTGTCCCCCTACACGTTGCACGTCGTGCGCAGCGTGCATGTCGAGTAAATACCGTGAAACAAGATGAATCTCATACAGTGCTCACTGTCGATGAGCTGATGCACCTTGCGTTGGAAGCCAGCGAACGCGAGCGTTATGACTTGTCGATTACTTATCTGAAGCAAGCTGTGGCGCAACCTGTGCCGCCGCGAGCAGAAGTATTGTTTTTGCTGGGTGCGCAGTATGCGCAGATCAAGATGTTTGATGATGCCGTAGTGTGGATGCAGCGGGCGGTGGAAGTGAACCCGCAGTTTGATATCGCGGTGTTTCAGCTGGGCCTGTTGCAATTGATGCGAGGCGACGCAGTTGCTGCGACATCGACTTGGCAAAGGCTGGATAGCTTGCCTGACGAGCATGCCCTGAAGCTGTTCCGCAATGGATTACTGGCGCTGAACCAGAACCAGCTGGAAGAGGCCGCGGCCACATTGCGCGCGGGGCTTGCTTGCGATTATCCAAACGCGCCGCTCTTGGCTGAAATGCGCCGTGTGTTGAGTAATATCGAGCAGATGCAATCGACATCGTCTGCGCCAGTAGGCGAAACAACGGCTGTTAACGAGCCTGTGGCGGATCATATTTTTCTGTCTGCCTACAAGGAGTAGGCTCAAAATCTGCTGTGCTTCAGCAATACATTATTTTTTCCGGGCGAGAGTTTACGCCCTCATATATTTGATTGATTTATCGTGACTACTGCTGACACCGCCAAATTGGCCCGTTATTTAGGCTTCCTTGCGCAAGACCCCGACAACAGCAAATTGCTGGTGGATACGGTGGAACTGGCCATCGCCTGCCAACAGTTCGAAAAAGCCGAAACCTTGATCGACCACGGTTTGGTGCGCTGGCCGGCTCATCCTGGGCTTTGCCACCAGCGTGGTTTGTTGGCGTTACGGCAAGGGAATGCTACGGCAGCGGCTGCGCTATTCCAGTCTTTGATCGATATGGGCTACCAAATCCCGGCCGTGCGTTACAACCTGGCGTATGCCCAATATCTGCAAGGGGATTTTGACGCAACTAAAGCATTGCTAGAGCCCATGCTGCAAGAGAATGATGCGGTCCCAGGTTTCCTTTACCTGCTGGTGTTGAGTTTGCACCAGCTTGGTGAGCTTGAGCAGGCGAGCAGTGTGGCCGAGGCAGCACTCCTGCAGTCGCCGGATGATGCGGAACTGGCCGGGCTATTGTCGATGGTCTATCTGGATGACGACAATATCGATGGGGCAATGCGTTGGGCGGCTTACAGCCTGGCCCGTTTACCTGATCAGCACTATGCGCTTGTCACCATGGGTACGGCCCAGATGGGCTTAGGTAAGATGGATGAGGCCATTGTTAAGTTCCAGCACGTTCTGGATTTGAACCCGATCAATGGTCGTGCATGGTCTGGTCTCGCTATTGCCCGGTTTTACCAGAAGGACTTTGTGGCGGCCGAGCATGCTTTCCTGAAAGCAACCGAGTATCTGTCTACCCATATCGGTACTTGGCATGCCTATGGGTGGATGTGTTTATTGCAGGGGCGTCTGGATGATGCGGAGCGTTGTTTCCAGCGTGGTTTGGACCTGGATCGGAATTTTGGGGAAAGCTATGGCGCCATGGCGGCAATAGCGCTGCTGCGTGGGCAAGTGGAAGCTGCGGAACCACTGCTGGTCAAGGCGCGTCGTTTGGCGCCGGAAGGGTTGTCGGCGCGCTATGCCGAATTGTTGCAGGCGCAGTCCAGCGGGAATCAGTCCGAAGTTGAGCGCATCATCAATGGGGTATTGGCCACGATGCCGCTTGCGAAGAACTTCCCCTCGCTTTTTGAAGCAAAAAAATGATTCAGGGTCGTGGCGTGGTGATTGCGGTCCCGATGGTTACTTGCCTGGATAGGGTTTGAGATGAGCATCGATTCGGTCAGTCAGCTTTCCCATATTGTTGCGTTGATACGCAGCCAGGTTGCTACGGGTGTCCGCAATCAAAAGCGCAGTGAGCTAAATACGTCGAAGCAGAGCAGGGCGGGTAAGCAGGAGGCAGGTTCCACACTGGAGAAAAAGCTGGTTACCCGCCTAGGCGCATTATTGCCAGACGACCCCCACAGGCGGCGTAAGGCATTTATGGCTTTTATCGAAGCGGTATTGCTGAGCGAGTTGGGTGATCAGCTGATGAATGACGCCGGCTTTTACCAGCTGGCAGAGGTCGTGGGCGAACGCATGCTGGCGGAGCCTTCGCTGGCAGAGCCGATTGCAAATGCGATAGATCAGATGTTGATGGCCTCGAATTAACTGAGAGTTTTTACCAAGCCACATCACCCTGTTTAAGCTGGGCAATCTCGCTACGTAGTTTGGTCAGGGCAGCCTGGTGAAGCTGGGATACCCGGCCCTTGGTTAGGTTGAGCAGCTTGGCGACCTCGCTGAAATCCAGCTGCTGCAAATAGTGGTAGCGGATGACTTGGGCTTGCCGTTCCGGCAGGCAGTCAATCAAATCGGCCAGCCGCCGGCGAAGCTGCTGCAGCTCGAACGAAGAGTAGGCAGGGGCGGCAATGGCATCGGGTTCTTCCTTAAGGCATAGGCCTTCTTCCTCCAACATCATGCCGATAGCCATGCCGATGGCAACAGCCGCCAGTCGCTCGAACACCTTACTTGCATCCACCTCGGATGTTCCACTGTCGATGGACTTGATTCTGTCCTTGATACGCCGCTGTAACGCCAATTGCTTTTGCCGCTCTGTGTAGTGTTCCAACTCGTTCAGTATGCTGCCCTGTATGCGGTAATGGGCGTAGGTGGTGAATGTGGCGCCCTGCGTGGTATCAAATCGGTCGATGGCGTCCAGGAGGCCAACTGACGCAAGCTGCATGTAATCACCGAACTCGACTTCATCATGTGGCCGCTTGCTATAAACCTTGGCCGCAACCATACGCGCAAAAGGCAGATAGACCTCCGCCAAGCGGTTTCGTGCCCGGCTATCTCTTTGTGTACGGGCAGCCCAAAGCCCAGCCTCTTCGGATGGGTCGAGCTTTTGCCATGCGTATGTCTTTGTCTGTAACACGGGTGAGTGACTTAAGCGGCTAGTTGAACGAGCTGAGCAGCGATCGGACCACGATGCCCCAACCATCGATCATCACGAACATGAGAATCTTGAGCGGCAGGGAAATCGTCACCGGTGGCACCATCATCATGCCCAGCCCCATGAGGATGGCTGAGACGATAAGGTCGACCAGCAGAAAGGGCAGGAAGATGACGAAACCGATCTGAAATGCCGTACGCAGTTCGGACAGCATGAAAGCTGGAATCAGCTGCAGATTGCTGATGTCATCTACCGTGCGTGGTGCCGGGCTCTTTGAAATCTCAACCATCAGCGCGAGGTCTTCTTCCCGGGTCTGCCGGACCAAGAAGTCACGGAATGGCGCAAAGCCTTTCTCCACCGCCTGTTCAGTGTTGTACTTGCCTTTCAGATAGGGCTGGAAGGCCTGTTCGTTCGCCTGCTTGAGCGCGGGCGACATGGTAAACAGGGTCAGGAACAGCGCGAGGCTCAGTAACACGGTATTGGGTGGGGTTTCCTGCATACCCAGTGCGTGCCGGAGCAACGAGAGCACGATCACGATGCGTACAAACGCTGTCATCGAAACCAGGATGGCCGGTACGAGGCTCAATACCGTCAAGGCGAGCAGCAGCTTCAGACCGGTAGAGGTCTGGCTGGCGTTTGAGCCGATGGCGTTCAGTTGCAGACCCGGCAATACTAGGTCAGCAGCGAATGCTTGCTGTACACCAGCCAAGGCAAGCAGCACAAATATGAGCAGCTGGCGGTATCGGTAAGCGCTAGCCATTCCCCTGCTCCCCGGATTCTGGTGCAAGCGGGGTAGTACGTAGCAGCTGAACACCTTGCGGGCCCTCGACCAGCAGCAACTCTTCCTGGTGGTAAGTCACGACAATGAGTTGGGAGTTCGGTGTCAGGCGCTGGCGGTGTGTGACCTGCAGGGCGGTACTTGGCTTACCTTTTATGGCCGCGAAACCGGGCAGAAAACGGCGGATCAAGACAGCTGCGGCCACACCGACCAAGGCGACCAGGACCAATGCGCCGACAACGCGCCCTATCATGCCGTCCACCTCAGTGGTTTGCTTGAATGGAATGGCTGCGCCTTCCACTGAGCCTGTTGCCGCCATCACTGTCCCGGCAAATAGGCACAAGAATAGGCAAAATAAGCCGGAACGTCGCATCACTGGCCATCCGGCTTAGGCAGTTCGGTAACGCGCACGCCAAAGGAATCCCCTACGGCGACCAGTTGCCCACGGGCCACGACATGGCCGTCCAACAGCAGGTCAATTGGGTCATCCAATAGGCGGTCCAGCTTTAGCACCGCGCTTTCCTTCAGGTCCATCAGCTCGCCGACGGACAGTTCGGTGCCGCCCAGGCGGGCAGTCAGTTTGACCTTGACGTTGCGGATAATTTGCAGACTTGCGCCAATCCCGGCTGTACTGGCTTGGGGCGTATTGAGTTCCGGTAATTCAATAAGCTGGGTCACCTCTTCGCTGTGACCCTCTTCCTGGGTAACTTGCCTATTCACGGTATATATCCTTGCTTACTTTAATTTATGTACTTCAACAGCCCGCGACCCATGGCGCTGCCCAGGTAGTGCGTGGCAAACCCGGTGGCCGTGTGTGTCGGAAACATGCAATGCGTCACCCAGATGGCGATCAAGCCGTACGACATCGCCCACATGCAGGCTTTGCAATTGCCCGAGCGACAGCTCAATCTCGCCCAGGTCGATCTGTAGTTGGATCCGTTGGCATTCGACCGCGGTTTTCACTGGAACCAGCGGCATGGTGGACCGACGTAATCTGCGGGAGGGGACGAGGCGGGGGTAGATGACTTGTAACGGTTGCCCTGGCACCAAGGACCATTCCAACAAAACCGCACTACTGCCGGCTTGGGACAAACTTGCGGGTGGCGCAGCCAGGGGGCCTGGCACCAGTTTATCGACTGTGGTGACACCGGCCAGGGCAAACAGCAAGGCATCGGCAGCCGATGTTGCTACTTGCAAGGCAAGCGGCGAATCGCGGTATTGATCGAGTTCCGGGGCATTGCGTTGCTCGGCAAACAGAACCTGCTCGCAACTACGCGCCAAGCCATGGGGAGCCCGCACCCAGGCAATGTCCCTGCCGTTGAGGCTGTACAGCCGCCACCCGTTGCCCAGTTGTTCAAGCAGATCGGCATCAACCGGTCGGACATGCAGCGTATGCAGCGGCAATACACCACCCCATTGCGACTGCCATGCCTGCAATGCCGCAATGATCATGCCTTTTGCTTCAGCCAGCGCAGTCTCGCCGAGCAAGCAATATTCGCGAACTTCCACTTTAACGGCGTCCCTTCATCTCGAAGAGTTCCTGGATCATCTCGTTGGCGGTGCTGACGATTTGAGAGGAGGCTTGGTAACCGCGCTGGTTCAGAATCAGATCGCTGAATTCCTGCGAAAGATCGACATTGGAAATCTCAACGGCGCGGCTCCGGATTGCATCCTGTCCTTTGCTGGCCACGGCATAACTGACGGCATTGGTGTCCTTTGTCTGGAACTGGTTGTTGCCTATCTGCTCCAGGCTGTCGAGGTTGCTGAAGCGTGCCGTGGCAAGCTGATAGCGCTTGTCGCTCTGCAAGTTCGAATAGCTCAGCACCAGGCGGCCTTCATCGTCAAAGGACTGCTTGGTCAATGTGCCCAGCCCATAACCATCTTTGCTTTCGACTTCCAGCGATGAGGTGGTGCCCAGATTGAAAGCCTGGACGTTTGGCCCCAGTTTTACGGTGACATTGGAAGCTGGCGCACCAACCGGGGTGAAGGAAAAATTCAATGAATCACTACCGCCAACAGCCAGGCTGTTCTTGAACTTGTAGTTGCCCGAGGTCAGCGTGGCAGCGCCTTCCTTGACGGTTACCGTCCAGTTGGTTTCACCCGTCACGGCATCCTGTTTCTTGTCGCTGAAGGCAAGCGTCAGGTTGTGTTGCTTACCGGCACTGTCAAACACCGCCACGTTGTTGATTGTGTGCTGCGTTCCTTCGGGGGAGAGGTTGCCCTTCAGTACGATCTCGGTACTGGCTTTCGGTGGGTTGCTCTGCATGCCCTGCAGGGTGATTTCCCGCAGGTTGCCAGCTTCATACGCCATCACCCTCTCACCGCCGTTACGGTTTACCAGCACGCCATTGCTGTTGAATTCGAACTGGCCAGCCTTGGTGTAACGCAGGTTGTCCTGCTCATCACGCAATACAAAAAAACCTTGCCCGTTGATGGCAACGTCAAGCTCGTTACCGGTGGAACGGAAGTCACCTGGAAGGAAATTCAGGCTGGTGCCATTGGTGCCGACGCCATTGCCAAAGCGGCCGGCGCCTGTGCCATTCTGGCTGCCTTGATAAAAGAGATCAGTAAATTGCAACTGCGAGGTTTTGAAACCCGGGGTGTTCAGGTTGGTCACGTTGTTGCTGATGGCCTTGAGCCCCTTGGAATAGCTGGTCAGTCCAGACATCCCGATAAAAACGGTATCGATCACGGTTGTTCCAATAGATTTGAAAGTGTTTTGAATAAATTTGTTAACGCACAGCGGCGATCTGCGAGAACGCAATGCCTGCCACAACCTGGCCATCTGCCTTCTTGATGGTGAGGTTCGGGCTGCCATCCTTCAGGGTCAGCCCGGTTACCTGGCCGCTGACTGCGCCAGAAGGCAGCTCGATATCCACCGTCTTACCCAATAGGCCGACCGACTGGGTGGTCGCCTGTATGGTCAGCATCTGATCTATTTTGTCGTTCAGCTGCCGCGTTGCCTCAAGCGAGGAGAACTGCGCGATCTGCGCCACGAACTCCTGGTTGTCCATGGGCTTCAAGGGGTCCTGATAGGTCAGTTGAGTCAGCAGGATCTTCAATAAATCCTGCAGACCAAGGCCTGCACCTTGCAGGGCGGAGGAAGCCCCAATCGAATCGAGTGCCATGGTTATCGCTGCCTTTGCGAGAATGTCGAATGGTTGATGTAGCTAGACATGGCCCTGCTGGCAGGTGTGTCTGAGGCTGAAGAATGCGATTGCTCAGGGATGGCGTCGGGCTGTGCTGCGTGGTCGAGCCATACCTGTTTGCCGTTGACTGTCAGGCTGCCTAGTTGCAGACCAACTCCTCCGAGTTGTTGACGTATCTGCTGCAGCAATACCGCACGCTGCGCTACATCGACTTGCGCATCACGCAGCCATGCGTGAATGTGGCCTTGTTCATCCTGTGTCATGTGGATGTTACGGGTCTGCCAGTTGTCCCCCGGCTCGACGGTTTTCTTTGCCGAGGTAGCGTCGGATGTGGACGATGACAATACTGTGGCAGGAGACTGGGCAGAGTTGGTTGCAGGTAGCAGAGCCCGGTTGATTCTTGGCGCTTCAACAGCATGTGGATTTTGACCGGGTACAATATTGGCTGCAGCCTGTGCTGTGATTTGTCCGCCAGCCATAGCGGGTACGCTACCGATTGCCGACCCGGATAATGTCGGTTTCAGCACCGCAGCTTCGGGCATGGCATAGGGCAGGGCGGTTGGAATAGCATCTGTATCAGACGCCTCGCCTGCAGAGAACGCCGCTTCCTGCGCAGCGGTTGACCTGGTTGGAAAACAATAGGTTGACGCAGCATCCGTCATAGGTTGGCGCGATACCGCCCCTGTTGAGATACCCGCCGATGGGCGAACCGAAACCGATTGCAAGGTGGTTTGCATTGCCGCAATGACCAGTGGGTCCGTGCCGTTATTCTTTACGGCTTTCGTTCCCGACAGGAGACCTGCGCTGGCTTGCTCCATCTTTCGGCTCCAGGCATCCCGGAGCTGATGCGCATCCCGCTCGGTCTGGTAGGGGGTTTCGAGCCCCGGCCTCTCAGTTATCCGCATCTTGATTCCTTTTCCAATGACTGGTTTGCAACCAGCTTTCGTCGACGCTGGCGTAGGCAGCGGCGCTTTGAACACGTTTGAATTCGAGCAAGGCATCGTCACGATGCGAGGTCAGCCCTTGATGCTGCTGATGGCGCGCCTTGTAACGATCAGCAGCCAGCTGCCTGATGGCGGTGGCTTCCTCGGCTTGCTGCATTGCCTGTTTGCATTGCTGATTGAGACCGTGCAGATATCCCAGCCAAAGCGTTCTCGTGGCAGGGTCAATCGGTGTGTTGGGATCCGCCGCTTGAATGCCGAGTGACGCTACAGCCTCTGTCAGTTGTTGTTGCTCTACTGCCATGGCCTGAAGCTTGTCCGCCTCATTGGCGACTTCCTGGGCCAGTTCGAGTCGTCGCCGCCCCAGTTCCCACTCGCTGAGCTTGCATAGGGTTTCCAGCGGGTAGGTGAATCCACGTTGTGTACTCATGGCTTACCCCCGGCCAGGACTTGGCTCAGGTATTGGACAACAGCACTGCGCGGGGCGAACTCCTGCGCGCTTTGCTGCAGAAAGCGTTTAAGCGCTGGCATGATGGCAACGGCCCGGTCTATCTCGTTGTTGCTGCCACTGCGATACGCACCGATATCGATCATTTCGCGGTTACGTTCGTAGGTGGCGAGGTGAAGAACCGCTTCGCGTATCAGTTGGATGTCTGTGTCGGAGGCCAGGTCCGTAATCAGGCGGCTGGCGCTTTGCAGTACATCGATCGCGGGGAAGTGGCCGGCATGTGCGAGTTTGCGGTTGAGCACGACATGGCCATCAAGGGTGGCGCGCAGGATGTCGGAAATCGGCTCGTTGAAGTCGTCCCCTTCCACCAGCACGGTGTACAAGGCGGTGATGGAGCCGCCTGTGTCGGCAGTACCGCAACGCTCGCAAAGCTCAGGTAGCTCGGTGAATACCGATGGGGTATAGCCGCGTGCGGTAGGCGGCTCGCCTGCTGCAAGGCCGATCTCGCGCTTGGCCATGGCAAACCGGGTTACCGAATCCATGGTCAGCATGACCTGCTTGCCCTGGTCGCGGAAATATTCTGCGATGGCGGTTGCCGCATAAGCAGCGCGTGCCCGTGCCAATGCAGGCATATCGGCAGTGGCGACGATGACGACCGAGCGCGCCAAGCCTTCTTCACCCAGGTGCTTTTCGACGAATTCCTTCACTTCCCGCCCGCGTTCGCCAATCAGCGCAATCACATTCACATCGGCGACGGCCCGTTGGGCGATCATGCCCAGCAATGTGCTCTTTCCTACACCACTGCCGGCAAAGATACCGATGCGTTGGCCGCGGCCCAGGGTCAGTAAGGCGTCTATGGCGCGTACACCGGTTTCCGCAATCTCGGTGATGCGCGGGCGGCGCAAGGGGTTCATCGGACTGGCACGCAACGCTCGGGTTTCGGTGTAGTCGGGTGGTGTTCCCTCGTCCAACGGCGTACCAAAGGCATCGATGACACGCCCAAGCAACGCCGTACCCACGCCGATTTCCGGGCTGCGGCCGGTTGCAAGCACATCACAACCAATCGCAATGCCCCGGGTATCGCCGTAGGGCATCAATACGATGCAATCTTCACGCAGGCCGATCACCTCCGCACGCAGGGCAACACCTCCGTGCCGCGGCATGATTTCGCAGATAGCGCCGATTGGTGCATCCGGTCCACGGCTTTCAATACACAGACCCGCGAGCCGGATAACACGTCCGGTACGTTGGTAAAGGTCCATCTGGCGTATGGCCTGCAGATACGGAGAGATCACACGCGCCTCGACTCTCGTGCTGAAAGCAGTGCCTGGCGGGTTTTGGCAAGCAGGCCATCAAGGCGGGCATCCAGCTCACCCAGGGTGGTTTCCACTATGCAGCCGCCGGCCTGGATGCGCTCATCAGGCATCCATGTCAAAACTGAGGAGGATGGCGTCGATGCATCCTCTATGGCCAATAAGGCCAGGTCCTGGGGTGATACACGAATCTTGAGCACAGCCTGCTGGCCTACGGCTTCGATGGCTTTCTGCGCAATTGCGAGTACGCCATTCGTGGTGATCAGGTGTTCCCCGGCGATCTTGCAAACCGTTTCATAGGCGATCTGCGCGGCCAGCTCTTCCGTACCGGTCAAGGCTTGCCGGCAATGTTCCGTAATGGATTCCAGCAGGGTTTGAATCTTGGCGGCACGTTGCTCTGCCTCTTGGGCCACTTGTTGGGCTGCCTGCTTCAGGCCTTCCTCATAGCCACGCGTCTGTGCTGCCTGAGCAAGTTTCGTTGCTTCGGCCTGCATTTCTTCCCGTACTTGGCGAAACGCTTCTTCACGCAGTGCTTCCAAATCTACCGTAGCTGGCTGCACAGATGGGGTAACCGTTGCGGCAATAGGGGCTGCCTCGGCAGCCATGCCTACAGAGGGTATGGGTACCGTATCCTGATGTGGTAACGGATCAAGCGGTCTGGGCCGTAACGCACGCTTGTCACCGTGCATCTGGGGTCTGCGGATTATCGGAGCCATTGCAATACGCGATTCAAAAGTGGATGACGCTTGCGCACGGGTTGATTCGGCGTAGCCGTGGCCACTGGGGACCGCAGATAGTCGACCAAACGGGTTTCGCAGGCGCGTAGCAGGGTGCCGGCCAGCTCCGGGGGTAGCGGATAACCTTCCTGTTGGCGTAATTCATCGAGAATGGCAGAACGGCGCTTTGCATCGAGACTTGCGAGTAATTCACGTTCCCACGGCCAGCTGCGCAAGCGCAGCAGTTGAACCAGCATCCAAGCTGGTTCTTTACCGAAGACAGCGCAAATATCACGGGGTTCAGCCGTTGCCAGGACAACTGGCGGTGCATTTTCAGCCATCGGTTGGAATGACAACGGCTGGGCAGGGATGCCCAGCATTTCCAGCTCGTCCAGATACGTGCGAAGCCGGTCCCGCTCGGTTTCTTCGAGCTGAGAGAGTATCCATTCTCGATCTTTGCGCTCCATGCCATGGAGCTTGAGCGCTGCGTGCCTGTCGCTCATCGTGCGTGGTCCTCTGCCGAGGGCGCTTTCAACCATGCCTGGACTTGACGCAACGCCTGCTCGCGTTCCGCATCGCTAAGTGCGCGCTGAACGGTGGCAGCAGGCACTTTCATGCGGCGTAGATATATCAGGCCAAGCACGAGCAAGCCCAATACGAAGGCGATGCCGACGATCCAGTCAAGGACATTGATCTTCGCCTTTGGGCTGGCGGCTGCGACAGGTATGCTTTCCTCGGTTACGGGATGTGATGCAGCTTCAACGGTTTCGATCAGCGGTGCAGCAACACTGCCGGTTGCCAGTTGCGCCATGCTGTATACGGCGATGCCATCCCCGCGGCTGGGAACCAATCCGACCGTATTGGCGACGATCTCCTTCAATTTGGCTTGCTCGTCGTCGTTCAAGGGAGCACGCAGCACGACAGCGACACTGATTCGTTCCGTACCACCGGGGTTGCGTTCCATCTGCTCGACACGTCGCCCGACCTGGTAATCGAACTCGCTTTGCGTGGTTTCGCCATCGCTGTTGCTGTGGTCAGCCGAACCGTTGGAGCGCGAGGTCTGCTTCTCCCGCACAATCACGCCGGCACCACGGTCTTTGTCGGTGGGCAGCATGTCCTCGGTGGTCTGCTTGATTGCCTTGTCGTTGAGTTCGACATCCACGCTGGCGATCACTTTGCCAGCCCCGAAGCTGCGTTCGAGTACGCTATCGAGCTTGCGGCCCAGATAGCTTTCCACCGCGCGTTTGCGGTCCAGCATGTCGTTGCCGGCCATATCGTTGGCGGCCGACGCACCAGAACGGCTCAATGCAACGCCATGCTGATCGATTACCGTCACATCCTCGGCGCGCACCTCGGCTACCGAGGCGGACACCAAGCGTTGGATGCCGCGGACCTGTTCGGCAGACAGCTGGCGATCCGGTTTCAATGTCAGCGTGACTGACGCCTTGGGCTGTGCCCCAGCGCGTTTGAACAGACCTTGCTCGGGTAGCGCCAGATGAACCCGCGCTGCCTGGATGACATCGATGGCGAGTATGGTGCGCGTGATTTCGCCCTGCAACGCGCGCTGGTAATTCACCTTCTGCGCGAATTCGGTCATACCAAAGTCGCTATTGTTGAAGAGTTCGAAGCCCACGGTGCCATGCAGGGGAATGTCTTTGCCCAGTACCTGTAGCCGTGTCTTGTGTACCGTATCGGCCGCTACGAGGATGGTGCTGCCATCCTGGTCCAGCTGATAGGGCACCTTCATGCGATCGAGCTCGGCCACCATGGCGGATGCATCTTGTGCGGACAGGCCGGCAAACAGCACCCGGTTGTCCTGGCGGAACGCCCACCAGGCCAAAGCACAGGTCAGAAGGATGATCGCGACCACGCCGGTAACCAGCCCCGTGCGTGCCTTCGAATCCAATTTATTCCAGAGTTGTGAAAACATGCGTGTGCGCTTTCCTACATCTGCATGCGCATCACGTCTTGATACGCTTCAAGTAAACGGTTACGGACCTGAAGAAGCAGCTGGACCGAGAGCTTGGCGTCTTCCATCTGGATCATGACCTGATGGAGGTTGCCGACGTCACCCATGGCGAGCTTTTGCATGCCTTGGTCTGCTGCTGCCAATTGCTGATTCACTGTGGTCATCTGGTTATCAAACCATGCGGCGAAATTACCCTGAGGTGCGGTGGTGGCCGCGACAGTGGTGGGTTCCAGCGCGATGGCGTTGATGGCGGCGATGGTTTCGATACTCATGCTGCCCCTCCGATATCCAGCGCACGCTGCGCCATGGTCTTGGCGGTGTTCAGCGCCACCACGTTGGCTTCGTAGGCGCGTAATGCGCTCATCATGTTGACCATTTCACCAAGATGGTTGACGCCGGGAAGCTGAACATTGCCCTTCTCATCTGCATCCGGGTTACCCGGGTCATGCACGACGCGTGGTGCTACGTTCATTTCCTCGACGCGACCTGCCGGCAGCAATGAGGCCAGTGACGACGAGGCGTCAAACTGGCTGGCGAAGCTGGCTGCACCGAGCTTGGCAACAACGCGCAGGGGCTTGAAAAGCTGACCATCGACACCCTTGGTGCTGTTCATATTCGCGAGATTGAGCGCGGTAACATCGAGACGGAGTTTCTCTACGCTCATGCCAGCAGTGCTAATGGCGAATGCGCTTCGATAATCCATTACCGTTTCCCTTCGTTGATGATGGTGCTCATCATGGCGAAGTGATGAGACAAGCCTTTGAGCAAGGCTTGGTACTGAATGGCATTACGTGCCAGTTCTGCGGTCTGGATATCCAAGCCGGCATTGCTCTCGCCAGTGACCGTTTCACCGGTCTCCACCAACCGAGGCTGAAGGCCGACCAGGGCGGATGCATCGAGCTTTCCGCCGCTGTTCAGCTGGCTTTGCGCCACCTGGAGCTGGTCTTCAAAACTGACGCGGACAGGTCGGTAGCCTGCCGTTGAGACATTGGCAATATTTGCTGCGATAGCCTGTTGGCGCAGACTGGCTGCATCAAGCGCCTTTGAAACCAATTGCAGCGTTACCGATTCGGTAGCTTGCATGCTGTGATTACCTCTTCAATTCAAATTCAGCAGGAGCTTGGACAAAGCTCCCCCGCGGCAGGGAATGGCGACATTGCTGCTCGGGTTATTAAGTATGGGTCGTTTTCCCTCCCATTCCATGGCCAGGGGAATCGGAAATGAGGGGAGGGCGCACCTGCGGGTTACGTTTGTTTATTGCACGACCAACTCCGCATGCAGTGCGCCTGCCGCTTTGACGGCACGCAGGATGGAGATGATGTCGCGCGTACTGGTTTTGATGCGAGTTAACGCCTGAACGAGATCCGCCACCGTATTGCCCGAGGCGCCGAGATAGCTGCCAGCCCCCTCGCTGACATCAATGCGCGAATTGGCGACCACTTCGGTACGTACATTGGGACCGGTCTGGCGTACCAGCAGGGGCTGGGATACCGAGTTGTCGGTAACGATAGAAACCTTCAGTTCACCGTGCGAAATCGATACCTTGGCGATACGGACATCCCCGCCGGCAACCAGGGTGCCAGTACGTTCATTGATGACGACGCGCGCGCGGGTATCGGGTTCGACGGTAAGCCGCTCGATCCTGGTAATAAGCTCGACAAGCCGCGCACCGGGTGTGGTTGGAAGATCAATCTCCACCGCCGAGGCATCCCGCGCTTGTGCGAGTTGTCTACCCATGGCCGAATTGATGGCGGTTGCCACGCGCGAGGCGGTGGTGAAGTCTGGGTCCGACAGTACGAAAGTGAGCCGGTTTTCCTGGTCAACCAGATCTGCTTTGACGCTTTGTTCGACCGTGGCGCCACCGGGTACAGAACCCACCGTGGGGTGGTTTTTCTGCACCACATTGCCGTTCAGGTCGTATTTGTATCCACCTACCGACAATGCACCCTGGGCCAGCGCGTAGACCCGGCTGTTTGCCCCTTTCAGCGGCGTAAGCAACAGGCTGCCGCCGACCAGACTGCGTGCGTCGCCCAGCGAGGTGACGGTGACGTCGAGCTTATCGCCAGATCTTGCATAGGCCGGCAGGCTGGCGTTGACGATGACCACCGCGACATTTCGGCTCATCACATCGGTTGGGGGCAGGTTGACCCCGAATTGGGACAGCACATTGGCGATGGATTGCCGCGTGGCTTTGTTGGCTTGCGAGTCCCCGGTTCCAGCAAGACCCGTGACCAGACCATAGCCCACCAGGGCGTTCTCACGCCAGCCGGACAGGCGGCCCAGGTCTTTGATGCGCACGCCATCAGCCCACGCAAACGAGGCTATCAGACACAATGGCAGCAGTAGTTTTGTCAGCTTCATCATTACCATCCGAGCACGTGCAGCAATCGATTCCACCAGCCCGGCTTCTGTCTGTCAGCCAGTTCTCCCTGGCCCGCATAGCGTATGGATGCTTCTGCCAGACGTGACGATGGCACCGTGTTGTCGTCGCTAATATCGATGGGGCGTACCACACCGCTCAGGAAAATCTCTTGTTTCTCGTCATTGATGTCGACGATCTGCCGCCCGCTGATGACCAGGTCGCCATTGGGCCTGACCATGACCACTGCTGCACTGATCTGAGCCAGTAAACGGCCGGAACGCTGGGCACGGCCCGTGGTGTCGTAACTATTCTCGGTACCCAGGCTGGCACCGACTCTACGTTTACCGACAAGGCCGGCGCTCAGGCCCACATCCTGGTCCCTTTGTGCTGCCGAACCTGTTGCGGTGGTGGCGCTTGAGTTCTCCAGAACAGTCACCATGATCAGGTCGCCAGGGCGACGAGCGCGTTGATCTGCAGCGAGTGGCTGGAAAGTCGACTCGTTGTACAGCGATTCAGCATGGGCTACCGGTAGCAGCGCCAATAGAAATAGTTGGCACACGAGTGCCAGATGGATTTTCACGTTATTACTTCCCTATTGCTTGTAACTGCCCGCTACCCACCACACGCGCTTTGATTGCTGTGGTGGATAGTGCTGGGCGTACCTGTATGGCTTCACCGATGCGGCCATCGGCCAATGCTGTGGCGCCGGATTCGAGTCGGATGCCGCCAAAATCTGCCACCAGACTGACGGCCGCACCCTGTTCAACATCCGGGATGGGTTCGATTGCTGCAGTGGTTACCATATCGCCCGCAGCAATGGGTTTTCTCATTCGCCAAGGGCGATCGCAGATCGCCTGTGTGGCCAGTCCGGTATGTCTGGCAACATTGGTGGTATGCAGCTGCACCTGTTCGCAGCTGAACCGGCTGCCGGCAGCAAGGTCGCGTTCAGCAACCAGAACCGGTGCAAGCACTGTGAGCTGCATAGGAACCGCAATGACGCGGTAAAAGCGGTTGTTAATGGAGACGGAAACCGCGACAGACATCCGTTCCCGCGCAGGGAAATCCGGGGTGCGGGCATGCAGGGATACCGTACCCGCTGGTAACTTGATATCTGTTTCGGGGTACTGCGAAGCGGCAGACATACCAGCTTCGCCATAGGCAGTGACCAAGGCTGCACGAGCAGTGTCGACCAGCTTTGCAGCGGGCAGAGTCTGGGTGGCGATAGTCAGCGTTACCTCATTGGCTCCCGACCAGATTATCTGCTTGGTCAACCGGGGTTCGAGGCGGCGTATCAGTCTGGCAAGTTGCGGCTGGCTCAAGCGTTCAGCGGTCTCGATGCGCGGTGCGCTACCAAGGTACAAGCCTGCCAATGTTTTACAGTCCGATGCCTGCTCGCAGTTCAGCGTGGCGATATCCGCCAACGTAAAACGTGGTTGAGACAACTCCGCCTCAGTGCGCAACGATACTGTTACGCCACCTGCATGTGCAGTGGCGCAAAGTAGTGCTGCAGCAACGAAGCAAGCTCGGAACATAGTCATGTCTTAACGCCGTAAGCTGTTGGTCATGCCCATCACCTCGTCGGCAGCCTGTACAACCTTGCTGCCGATTTCGTAGGCGCGTTGCGCCAGCATGAGCTTTGTCATTTCATCAATCAGCTTGACGTTTGCGCCTTCCACATAACCTTGTGCGAGTACACCACTGCCGTCCTGGCCGGGTGATTGTGTTTTTGCTTCGCCCGAAGCGTCTGACGCGCGATAGAGTCCGCCGCCTGTGCTTTCCAGTGCTTCAGGCCGTGCGAATTGGGATAGCTCCAGCTTACCCAGCTCCATTGGGGCGCGTGCATCGGCAAAGATAGCTTCAATCCGGCCATCCGCATGCAGCTTGAAGCCTTGGGCATCTGCCGGGAGTTGAATGTGTGGCTGCAGGGGGTAGCCCTCGGATGTTCCCAGTACACCGTTGGCATCCACAGTGAGGCGACCACCACGTGTATAGGCTGTACCACCATCGGGCAACGCTACAGCCAGAAAACCTGTGCCCTGTATTGCGACATCGAAGGCAGAACCAGTCTGCTTGAGGTCTCCTGGGCTGAAGTCAAAGTTCACCCCGGTCTGCATCAAGCCGGAAAGACGAACCTGAGGCTGGGTGGTAGTGGCAGCATTACCTGCTACACGTTCAATGTGCTCGGAGAACTGGACCCGCGATGTCTTGAACGCCGGCGTGTTCATATTGGTGAGATTGTGGGCAACGCCATCGAGCTGCTTTTGCTGCATCTCCATGCCGATAGCGCCAATGTAAAGTGCGTTATTCATGGTCTTTGACTTCCTTAAACTTCACCCAGCTTTTGAATGGCGCGGCCTAAAGCATCGTCGTAGCCTTGAATCAGGCGTTGGCTGGCCTCGAAATGACGCATGGTTTCCATCAAGGTCACCATCTCCTGCATTGGCAAGACGTTGGACGATTCAACAAAGCCTGTCTTGACGGTGGAGCGTAGTTCATTGCTTTGCTGTACACCTTCCAGCCCGCTGTATTGCGCGTTGCCCAATGCTTGAAGCGATGTGTGCTTGTCAGGTTCAACCAGCAGTAATTGGCCAACGACGTTGCCATTCACGCTGATTTGCCCCGTGGCATCGACGCGGTGTTCACCGGGTTCGAGATACAACTCTCCCTGAGTACCAAGCACGGGCTCACCGCTGGCTGTCACCAGCCGGCCGTCAGCTGCAATCTGGAAATCTCCGCGGCGTGTATAGGCAGGACCTTGGGCGGTGTTCACCACGAAGAAGGCTTCTCCCTGGATAGCAAGATCAAGCGGCCGACCTGTAACCTGCAATGGGCCTGCGCGCATATCGGTGCGATATGAGCCTATGGCGGCGGTGGGTTCAGCGAGCGACAGCTGCTCACTATCGAATACCGTTGCAAAAGAGGTTACGGCAGACGTCTGCCGACGATAGCCCGCAGTCGTCGCATTGCTCAGATTGTGCGAAACCGTTTCCAGCTTGCGCATATCGTTCTGCAAGCTTTGGATGGAAATGGAAATAGCGTCGGACATGACAGGATTTCTTCCTTATTGAATCGTTACTGAAGCGAAGGCGCGCAGCTCTACCGTGCTTGGCACCTCCAGCAGCGAGATCACGCGCAGATGCGGCATCATGCGTTCGGACAGCGTACGGATGTGCCGACGCAATTCTGGTGCGCATAGGAGGACGGGCATCAGGTTGCTCTTCATCATGCGTTCGACGTGCTGCGCCAATTGACGCATCACCGCTTCGGTGAGTTTCGGATCGACAGCAGGTGGTCTGTTTTCTGCCGGCTGTAAGCCCTGCGAGAGTTGGAACTCGATTGAAGGATCGAGCATCAATACCTGCAGGACGTTCTGTTGGTTGACCAGGGCCTGGCAGATCATCGGGCCCAGGCGTTGGCGTGCGGCTTCCGTCAAGTAACCGGGGTCTTTGCTGACCTTGGCCGCATCCGCCAATGTTTCAAGCACCGCCTGAAGATGGCGGATGGAAACCTTCTCTTTGAGCAGGTTCTGCATGACGCGTTGAATGTCGCCGACGGATAGCAACGTGGGCACGATTTCTTCGACCAGACCGACCTGCTTTTGTCGCACTCGTTCCAGCAGTCGCTCGGTTTCAGAACGCGTCAACAAGGTGGAGGACTGCTGGCGCAGGGTCTCGCACAGGTGAGTAATAAATACGGTGGAGGTATCGACAAGGGTGTATTTGCCTTGGCGTGCCGATTCCTTTTCCTCATCCTCAATCCATACCGCGGCCAAGCCGTAGGTCGGGTCTTTGGTTTCGATGCCCTTCAGCTTGCGCGGGTTACCACCAGCATGAATCGCCATGGTATAGCCGGGCATGAGCTCACCCCGCGCCACCACCACACCGAAGATTGCGATCTCGTAAAGATTCTGGCCCAGTCGGCTTGCTTCACGGATCTTCAGGCTTGGCAGTACAAGGCCCGACTCCCCTGCGTACTGGCTACGGAAAGCGGCGATGCGTTCCATCATCACCGGCTGCTCTTCGCTGAGCAGGTGCCCCAGATTGCTGGCGACGTAGACTTCGATCGGCTCAACGTCCAATTCGGCGTAGGCATCTTGCTGTGCAGCTTCTTTGGCTTCCTCCTGGATAGCCTCTTTCGGACTTGCCAGCTGTTGCTTGCGGGACAGCCAGGCGAATAACAGGAACAACAGTGCCAATGCCGCACCGGGGATGACCGGAATGCCAGGGAGCAGTAGCAACCCAGCCAGCGCAAACGAGACCAAAAGCAGCGTTTTGGGAAAGGACCCCAGCTGCTTGAGCGCTTCCTGGCCCAAATTGGCATCTGAGGCCGAGCGGGTAACGATAATGCCGGTACCGACGGAAATGACAAGGGCAGGCACCTGGGTAACGATGCCATCACCAATGGTCAGCAGGGTAAAGGTTTGCAGCGCCTGGCCCCATGGCATGCCCATCTGCATGACGCCGATAACCAGCCCGCCGACAATATTGATGAGCATGATGATGATGCCGGCGATGGCATCACCCTTGACGAACTTGCTGGCGCCATCCATCGCACCATAGAAGCCGGCTTCCTTCTCCAGGTTCTTGCGGCGGCGTTTGGCTTCTTCCTGGTCGATGAAACCCATGTTGAGGTCGGCGTCGATACTCATCTGCTGACCGGGCATGCTGTCCAGCGTAAAGCGGGCAGCCACCTCGGAAACCCGTTGGGCGCCATTGGTAACTACGACGTACTGCACGACAATCAGAATCAGAAAGACGATGAGGCCGATAGCGTAGTTGCCGCCTACTACATAACCACCCACCGCCCCGATGACACGGCCGGCATCGCCCGAGCTCAGGATAAGCCGTGTCGCGGCGACGTTCAGAGACAGTCGGAACAGGGTGGCGATCAGCAGCAATGCCGGAAAGGTCGAGAACTCGACCGGTTTGGGCATATAGAAGGTCAGCACCAGGATCAGCAGGGCAAAGCTGAAGTTTGCGAGGATCAGGAAGTCCAGCAGCTGCGATGGGATAGGCGTGAACAGTACGATCAGTACACCTACCACCAGTAGCACGATGGCGATGTCGGCATTCTGCTGGAAAACTTTGCGCAAGTTATTCATACGGCTGCTCCTTGCGTGCGGGCAGCGCGCATTGCATAGATCCAGACCAGGATCTTTGCGACGTCTGGATAAAGTGATTCCGGCACGTACTCGTCGCTATCGACCTGCTTGAACAGCGCGCGTGCCAACGGCGGGTTTTGTACGATAGTGACTTCGTGTCGGTAGGCGGCTTCGCGTAGTCTGGCGGCTAATTGGCCAGCCCCTTTTGCAACGACCAGTGGCGCGTCCATCTCGCCATGTCTGTATTTGACGGCAATCGCGTAGTGCACCGGATTGGTGATCAGCACATCGGCTTCCGCAACCCGTGCAACACCTTTTGTACGTTTCAGGACTTCCATTCTTAGTTCACGCAGCCGCGCGCGTATGCGGGGGTCGCCTTCGCGTTGCTTGTGCTCTTCTTTCAACTCGCGTGGACTCATACGCATCTGGCGGGCGAATTCCCAGCGTGTATAGGCCATGTCCAGAATGGCCAGCAGCAGTGCTGCAAGCGCGAGCTTGAACAGCAATGCGGCGCTTTCGTTCAAAATCACCGTGGCGTAATGGCGTACTTCCATCTGAGGTAAAGCCATGAAAAGCGGCAGGAGTTCGGACAGGACCAAGGTTAAAACTATGCCGATGACCGCGAGCTTCACCAGGCTCTTGATGCCTTCGTAAACGACTTTGATCGAAAACAAGCGCTTGAACCCACTTGCTGGATTGAGTCGGTTGAAGTCCGGTTTGATGGGATGAAGGCTGAAGACAGGTCCGGTTTGGGCCAAGCTGGCCAGGATGGCGGCGATCATCAGGGCCAGGACCAGCGGCAGGAAGGGCTGCATACTTGCCAGCAACGTCGTGCTTAGCCATGCGACCACCCCACCTTGTGACCAATCATTACGTCCAGCGTTGCCCAGCGTAATCTGTGCGACAGATAGAAAGCGATTGATGGCCTGCCAACCGAAGGAATAGAAGAACAGCGTCAAGGCAACCAGGACAGCGACATATACCGTATCCAGGCTCTTTGCTACCGAGCCCTTTTTGCGCGCCTGTTCAAGTTTGAAAGGCGTCGCCTGTTCATTGCGATCGAGTTCTTGTTCTGCCATCGCACTACGCCACCAGGGCGCTCCAATAAGGGAAGATGGCATTGAGTGCGCGCGAAACGCTGGGCCCCATATAGCGGATGACAACCGCCAATACGGCGATACCCACCAGCGTCTTGATGGGTAGGCTGATCACGAAAATATTGAACTGCGGAATATTGCGCGATAGCGTTGCTAGGCCAATATCAACAAGCAACAGGCAGATAACGACCGGTGCAGCCAGCTTTAAGCCATTTACGAACATGACGGTCATCTGCTGGCTGAGCAGAAGTGGGGATACGAAAGGACTCGCAGTACCTGGTGGTACGGCCTCCAGTGTGGCCATAAAGCCGCGCAACAAAGTGTGGTGCAGATTGGCGAGGAAAAACGAGACAACGGCAAATAGATCGAAAAAAGCGGCCAGAATAGGGGATTGCCGGCGCGTCACCGGATCAAACAACCCACCCACCGAGAAGCCAATCTGCAAGTCCAGGATGCGTCCTGCAAGTGAGAATGAGCTGAATGCAGCGAATACCCCAAACGCTAGCGCAGCACCAAAGGCAAGCTCGCACAAGGCAACTTGAACCAGATCCAGTGTGTCGTTGGATTGGGGGATTGCGCTGAGGTTAGCAGGGCTGATCATGCAGACCGACAAGGCCAACAGAATCAATACCCTTAGTCGAGCAGGTATGGAAAAACCGCTCAACAAAGGGGTAAGCGCAATGGCTGCGGCAAGGCGTAAAGAGCAAAGCAGGACAGCCGCCACCCAGGCGAGATCGAAATCAATACGCATGTTGTAGCTGGCTAAAGGAATTTAGGCGCAGAAAGGATAAGTTTGGTCGCGTAGTTAAGCAGCTCGCGCAACATCCAGGGGCCAAATACGACCAAGGCGATAATGGCCGCTACGAGTTTTGGCACAAAACTGAGCGACATATCCTGCACTTGGGTTACAACTTGCAGCACGCTGATCAAAAGACCTACCAACATAGCAATGCCTAAAACAGGCGCACAGACGGCGAGCCCGGTCCAAAGCATTTGAGATAACAATTGATGTGCTTGATCTACGTACATATTTCACTAAATAATTATATTTTAATTTTAAAAATATAGCTAATGCTATCACGCATTGATTTGTCAATGCTTCCCGTTTATCTATTTGAGATGTTGTGGAAAACGCTAACGCGGCATCTCCATTATGCTCTGTCCATAGCGCACATCGTCCTGCCATTTTCCTTGAAATTTGTCCCCGTTGGGCCAGAAGTAAGCGCCGTATCCATGACGCTTGTCCTTCACAAACTCACCTTCAAAAGCCTCTCCTGGCCATTGAGATTTGGTGCCCCATAGGTAACGCCCCCAGCCCTGGCGATAATCATCGTAAAAGCCGCCTCGATATTCATCACCGGAAGCTTTCCAAGTCTTTACACCGACACCATGCTTTCTGCCGGCGCGAAACTCCCCTTCATAGCGTGCAGCATCGCTTTCAGCTATGCCTCTTCCTTCCGCTAAGCCCTCGCGGTTACAACTGCCTGAATAGATGCCTTGTAATTCGGGGTCATACACTTTGCATTCTGCAGCTTGCGGGGTAGTACAAGCGAGCATCAAGGTGGGCAACAAAAGGTAGCGGTACATTGGTCATTCTCTGCAAATACGGGTGGAGCCTGGGCTCGCAAGCGAGGTCTATTCAGATTGGTAATGTATCTGGTTGGCTTATTTGGGGGTTTAGTTTTCAGTCAGGCGGGCAATAAATCCAGGCTTCTTCTTCGATATTCGCCTACGAGCTATACGTTATCGGTGCGCCGACCCCGGCCAGCAGCGCGCGGGCAGCGCGCTCTACCAGCGCGGGGAGTGGTTTGAGGCTGACCCATGGCTCATCCGCCAAGGTGAGGTGCAAGGCGATGAGACCATGTAAGCTCCCCCAGAACATTTGCAACAGCATGTCCGCATCGCGCTCGGTGACTGTTGGAGTAGCGTCAATCAGCACAACAAACAGCATCCTAGCAAAGGCATAAGCATCTTCATTTGGATTGCCGTGTTCTGCTGCGGACTCTTCCACGCTGACCGGCGGGGGCGGGCTGATGAAGATACGGCGATAGTGTTCGGGTTGCTGCTGGGCGAAGTTGGCGAAGCGTGTCGCCATATCAAGGATGCGCTGCGTGGGGGGGGCATTCGGTACATCCTGTTCCAGCAATTGCCGTGTCAGTTCGGCAAAATCCTCATCGGTGACAGCGCGCAACAGCGCAGCCTTGTCTTCAAACTGGCTGTAGATGACGCTGGTTGAATAATCGATTCGGCTGGCGATGCTGCGTACGGTCAGCGCTTCGTAACCGCCTTCGGCGCAAAGCGCTCGGGCGGCCTCAATAATTTTGCGGCGAAGCGCATTGCGCTCACGTTGGCGGCGTTCAGTAATGGACATGGTGCGATGTGTGATGCGGAACCTGCTACTTAGCATTCTCCTGCCCAGCCCGTAAATTGGAACTGGAAGGGGCCGATGAGTGAGTCTCTTTTATCTATGGGTTTACCAACTGTGACGATACTGCGCCCCCATTGACCAGAGCTTGAGCTTGAAGTTGCCTTGCACGCGGAATTTCTGGTCTGCAGCAAAGAAGGGGTAGTCTGCCCGATTGGTAGCGGTGTCGGTGTAATCCACCTGAGCATTGCTCAGATGAGTGTAAGCAAGCCCGAAGTCCAACTGGTTGGCTTTACCATATTTCCATGCAAACCCGGTACTCAGCCATAGCCGGTCTGCGTCGGGCGTGGATGGGTGCCGCCACTGTGCAGAACGTACCGGTGTCTGGTCCCAGGCAATGCCGAATTTCCAGTCCAACGCATCGGCGTAATGCCAAGTACCGCCAAGGCCGACTCGTGTGGTGTCACGCCAATTTTGTACTTGTACCTGGTCAGGTGTGTTGTTGATCTGGGCACGCAACTCATTGAAGCGCTTCCAGCCGGTACGGGTGATGTCAGCCTGTATTGACCAGTCTTCATTCACAGGCCAATCGGTTGCGAGTTGCAAACGCCAGGGAAGTTTGACCTTGGCATGGGCGGCTTGTACCTCAGATTCCAGACTCATACCCAAACCGGTTGCCAACTGACTGTAAAGAGCGGGGATTTCCACTCTGTAGTCACCTTTGGCTTTAGGGGTGACACTGCTGCGAAAGCTCGCTGCCAGCTTTGCGTGATTGGCCATTTCGTAAAGCAGGCCGAGATTGAAGCCATATCCCCAGCCTTTGCCTTTGAGCGTAGCCTTGCCATCAATCACAGGTACAGATTGACCCAATGCAGCTTCGGCGATAGTGGCCTCGTATCGGAAGTCGAGCGCTTTGCTCGCTTCAGCATCGATCCTGATGGCATTGAGGCCAAAGCCAATCGACAGTTGCGGGTTGATCCGCCATGCCAGCGTAGGGCTGATGTTTAATGCCGTAATTTCTGTATCCATTCCGCTGTAACGGCCAGCCCAAGTTGCATCAAATCGGGTTTCGCTGCCGAATGGGGCGTATACGCCCAGCCCAGCAGTAGCTTGTTCGTTGATTGGGACCGCATAAAAGAAAGCTGGCACCAGGCCGCCCCGGCCGCCATCACTATCGCCCCCTCCGACGGCACGTACCTCACCGGTTGGCGTACCAACTACGCTGGTTGTACCGACCTGACCAGTAGCGCGGTCAATCAGCCATGTGTCACTACCTGTTGCGCGAAACTTGGCTGACAAGTCCATATAGTTGCCACTAATCAACCATTGCGATTGCTTGAGTCCCATCAATGCCGCTGGGTTATGAAAGACGGCGCTGCTGTCACTGGTAGCGGCCGCAGCACCTGCCCATGCATTGCCCATGCCGGCTGCACCTTGTTCATCCAATGCGAAGCCTCCGGCTTGTGCTGTAGCTGGGAAGAGCGCCAGCGCTAATAAGGTAGCTAGGCGGTTGTCATGAAGCATGGTTTTATCCCCTAATTATTCTTTTTGTACCTGCTCAACGTCTCGCTCTAGCTCGCAAGGCGTTGAGCAGATTCTTACCATCGGGGAAGTACTCCCCAGAAAGGTTTTGCTACCTACGCTTAATTGACGGTAAAGCTTTGGCTAGCCCCGCTTAGCCCATATATCTGGCCATTCCAGCCATTCTTGTAATCGCCGTTATGGACGATACGGTATTTCCCCGGTGTGGCGTCGAGTGGAATTTGCCACTGGATGCGTGCTTGCGATGTCCCCCAGACCGGATCAATGCGTACCCAGCGGTAGGTAGTGCTCCAGTCATCATCGTTGGCTACCTGTTGCCATGCGTTGCCATTCCAGCGTTGGATGCTGATGAAGCTGTCGCCGTGCCGCAGATTGTTCTTTGGGTGGCCAGTCCAGAACCATGCTTCAGCAGTCTGCCCCCGTTGGTAGCTGGTTGCGGTATTACGCACAACTTGCCCAAAGCGTTTTCCAATCGGCACGTTGTCGAGCACTACACCGGTCTGCAGGCTGATCTGTTGATCGGCCAAGTCTCTCGGAGCTGGGCCCGCTACCACGGACTGACCGTTGTTCATGGCGGTGGCGAGATCATAAAAGAGCTGTTGATAGGCTGGCAGCGTACGGCGGCCAAAATGTGTGGAAGCACCCTCATAGTGTTGCGCATCGTACTCTTCAGGTGTTGCCACATAACCGGCATAGGCATTGGTATAACCTGCGAAGATCACATTACCGACAGGTAGATGGAGCGCACTGGCAACCGTTTCCCGAATGCGCCTGCCTGACATGATGGTGAACTCGCCTGGCCCGGCGACGATCGCCAATTGGCCGATGCGGGCAATGGAAAGAGGCAGTACTTCCGGCGTCCATGGGAAGGGTTTTTGCAGGCCTGTGGTAATCAGAATCGGTTTGGGTGCTTGGCAGGCTTCAACATCAGCCGGCACACCAAATAGCACGGTACCCAGTCGCGCCAGAAACGGATTACTGGTGAAATCGCCTTCGTTAAAGCCATCTTCGCCACGGCCATCTTCGGTACCAGCTGCGAAGGCCCTGCCCAGCGCGGCCATGCAGGTCTGGCCGCCACCAAACTCTGGTCGGATGTTGACCTGGGCCATATTGGCGTACTGCTGGCGGTAGTCGACCGGTCCCTGGAGCAGCTCGCTGGCTGTGTTGAATAACGCCATGGCCCGGTTGGCTTGGCGTTCACCCAAGATACGGGTGTTCTCGAATTCATTGTCAGTGGGGCCGTTACCATTCAGCCACAGGTTCGGCGTCATATCGCCAGGATTGCTTTGGGCAAAGGCGGCGACAAAATCATTGCGCCCTTGCTTGCCGAATACCTGTTTTTCCACGTATTGCGCGGCGTACCCCTTGTTGTCGCTGGAGATCAGCGTATTACTCATGTGCATGGAAACGCCGTGGGTGGCGAACCAATTGATCATGCCGACATCACGGCCGCCCTGGCTGAAACGGAGCACCGTCATGGTAGGGTCGATGTTGTATTGCCAGCGGGCGCGCTCGGTTGCGGGGTTCTGTTCATACGCGAGTAGCGAGCGGTTCGCATTGGCATTGAACAGTTCACCGCGCGCTATCCGAATTTCACCAGGCTTGAGGTCGGCATCGGCGGCGATGATGGCTTCGACAATGCCATCGACAATTGCATTGAAGGTACGTGCGTTGTATCCGAGGGTAGTGAAGTTATACAGCGCGTAATGCGAAAACCCGCCAGGGCCAGCGTGGGTATGAGTGGCAGACAGCAGAACATTCTCTCGCGTGTAACGATCGCCAAAGCGCGCCTTGAGCCTTGTAAGCACTGCTTGATGTACACCCTGAAAGACCATGCCCAGGTCGTTGTTCACAAATACCAACCTGCGGCCATTGGCCTGGTCCTGTACCACGAACGCCCGCGCCCACTGTCGCAGATGAATACCAGAAGTCTTCTGCGAGAGTTTCGCATATCCCATCATCCCGACTTCGGCAGCTTCCCCTGTGATATCGGCTTTGCCCCTGCCTACCAGATAACCGGCGTGGGCTGGCAGCGCCATGGTTAGCAGGCCAGCTAGCGAGCAACCGATACGCAGCAGATTTACCGTACGCTTTTTCATAATCATTCCTCCATTGGTTTTGTTTGTAACAACGTTATTGAATGATTTTTTTGTGATGTCAAATCACAGAAATTCCTCATAAACAAATGATGTAAAAGTACAAATAGCTTTGTGCCTAAATAGATGGAATGGCTTGCTATTGGCTAAAGTTCTGTGTGATAACGATGTTATAAATACAAAGAAGAGGATGGAGGAAACTGTGCAGCGTGACTACGATGCCATCGTGATCGGGGCGGGTGTGGGGGGCTCGAATGTTGTGGCTGAACTTGCAGCAGCAGGCTGGCGCTGCCTAGTGATTGAGGCTGGACGTTACTACTCGCGATTGGATTCTCCGCGAGGTGAGCTCGATGGCAATGCCAAGCTATTCTGGCACGGTGGGCTGGAACTCAACCGCAGTGCCAGTATTGCTATGTTGCGTGCACGCGTGGTTGGCGGTGGTTCCATCGTCAACCAGGCTTTGCTCGATGAATTTGACAGTATTGCCTTCGATGAGTGGCGAGAACTGACGGGGCTGTCATGGTTGAGTGAGTCCGGCATGGTGCCCTGGTACGCAAGGGCTCGCAGTGCGGTGCAGATTCAACCGGTGCCTGAGTTGCATGCCAACCGTAATGCACAGTTGTTCAAGCAAGGCTTCGAAGCATGTGGTTATCGCTGTTCGCCATTGCAGCGGGGGCAGGCGGGCTGCCGGCATGAAGAGGGCAATGATTGTATCGAGTGTTTGTACGGTTGCCGATTGGACAGTAAGCAGTCCACTCCGTTGACGTCACTACAGGTGGCGTTGAAAGCAGGGGCGAAGCTACTGACCGAATGTGAAGTGGAAACCATCGCGGAGGAAACCGGTGGTGTGACAGTACGAGCACGGCTCGCCAATGGTCAACCACAAGTCTTTCGGGCAGGCCAGCTGGTGTTGGCCGCCGGTACCTTGGGCAGCAATGCCTTGTTGATGCGGTCGGGTTGGAGTGCACGCCTGCCTGCGTTGGGTCAGGGCTATTACTGCCATCCACAATTCATGTATTTCGCGCGTTATCGCGATCCGGTCAATGCCCAGCGTGGGCCATTTCAGGCCTACAAGTCAGATGACCCGTCCTTTCGCGCCCAGGGTTTCAAGCTGGAGAACGTCTTTTCGCCACCGATTGGGACGGCGTTGTTACTACCTGGTCTCGGGCACAAGCACCAGCAGTCGATGGCGGCAATATGCCATTACGCTTGCATCGAGGTGGCGGTGCGCGACACCCATGCCGGTCGTCTCAGTCTGGCTTCAGGTGGGCGGCTGCGTATCGATAAGGAACTCGATGCCGAAGACAAACGCCGCGCCAAAGCGGGTTACCAGGCTGTGTGCAATGTATTTCGGGCGACTGACGCTGAAGCCATCTTGCCAGGCCGCTTTGGTATCGGGTTGCATCTGATGGGTGGACTACGGCTGGCTCGCCGCCCGGAAGAAGGCTGTGTTGCCGGGGACTTTCGTCTGTTTGGCAGCCAGCGCATACAGGTGGCGGATGCGAGCCTGTTCCCCAGCGCGCCGGGCATCAACCCGTCGCTGACAATCATGGCGTTGGCGCGCCGATTGGGTTGTCAGATGGTGGAGGTGGCGTGATGCGGTACGAACCTCATGCCTATCAGTGTGGTAGTGCAGCCAGTATCTATTTCAGTGCACGCCAGCTGCGCGGTTTGAACCGGCTAGGAGATTGCTACTGCCCTGGTACCGGGGAATTGCCCAATTTCAGCGCAAGTGGGGCGGGATTGGATGTCGATCGCCTCGCCTATGCTATGCACCCGCAGGATCGGGTTGATTTCGCCCTCTTGCTTGATCTTGCTGCCAACTTGCCCGGTCCGCTACTCAAACTGCTGCTACGCCTGTTTGATCATGCGGAAACCTTTCAATCTGTTCCGTTACGTCTGGCGCGTCTTGGCGCTGCCGGCGTGGTGTATTCGCTTTATTACGGCTTTGCCGGCCCGGGTGGCGCACAAGTGCGCGAAGGCTTGGGGTGGGACGCCGCCATTCGAACTCTATTGCCAGGAGAACCCCCCATGAATCAGCTAGTACGTGATGCCGCACCGAATCTTGTGCCAGATGAGGCCGAAATTACTGCTGTGTTTGATCGGGCGCGCAAGGCACAGACTGACGTCGCAAACCTTAACCTGAAACAACGACTGGCTGTACTCGATAAACTGGGGCAGGTGATATTGCGGCGGCGTGAGGAGATTATCGCCAGGGTAACGGAAGAAACCGGCAAGTGCGCCAGTGATGCACTGCTGGGCGAAATATTTGCGGTGATCGATAACCTTGAATACCTGCGTCGTGATGCAGCCAAGGTTTTGGCGGATCGCAAAATGCCTACGCCACTGGCAATGCTGGGCAAACAGTCACGTATCTGGTACGAGCCGCTGGGCACCATCTTGGTTATCGCACCTTGGAACTACCCCTTTTACCAAGCCATCGTGCCGATTTCCATTGCATTCGCTGCCGGGAATGCCGTGGTGCACAAACCGTCCGAATTCACCCCTTTGCGCGGTCTGGTCGAGTCGATTCTGGCTGAAGCGGGTTTCGCGCCTGATTGGGCACAGGTGGTTTACGGTACTGGCGTTGTAGGTACTGCCTGCCTCGCGAAACGCCCCGACAAGCTGTTTTTTACTGGCAGCGTGGCAACCGGCAAAAAGGTGATGGCGCAGGCAGCCGAATTGCTGGTTCCGGTGGAGCTGGAGCTGGGCGGTAAGGACTCGATGTTGGTGTTTGCAGACAGCAATCTGGAACGCAGTGTTGCGGGTGCGATGTGGGGTGCGTTTACCAATACCGGCCAAAGCTGTACCTCGATTGAGCGCTGTTATGTGGAACGGCCGCTCTACGAAAGCTTCTTGGCGTTGCTCGTAACGCAGACCCGTAAGCTGACCTTGGGCACGGGGCCGGATCATGACATCGGCACCATGACGACGCCGATGCAGATAGATATCGTGCGTTCGCACCTGGCGGATGCATTGGCCAAAGGTGCTACCCAGCACACAGGCCAGGAATGGGACGGCCATAGCACCGCGATTCCACCGATTGTGTTGAGTGGTGTGACCCATGACATGTTGGTGATGCAGGAGGAGAGCTTTGGCCCCTTTCTGCCTGTTATGCCTTTTGATAAGGAAGCGGAAGCCGTAGCCTTGGCAAACCGCACTATCTACGGCTTGTCTGCCTGTGTTTGGAGTGGCGACAAATTGCGTGCTGAGCGTGTTGCGCGGCAGCTCAAGGTGGGCAATGTTTCCATCAACAACCATATGATTACCGAAGGTAACCACGCGCTGCCATTTGGTGGTACCAAGCAAAGTGGTATCGGCCGGTTCAAGGGGGAGGAAGGGTTGCGCGGCTTTTGCAATGTGAAAGCGGTGATGGTGGATGGAAATTCGTCCAAGATCGAGGCGAACTGGTACCCCTTCACTACAGCCAAGTATCAAGCGTTGGACAAAATGACGGTGGCCAGTCGCATCCGTGGTCTGGGTGGGATCATCCGCTTTGCTCTGGCGGGCTTACCTTTGGAGCAATTGGCAAACAAACTCGGTAAACAGGGCAGACAATCGTGAAACGTGCTGTGGAGGCCACCCTTCAACCATTGCTGCCACAAGCCCAGCGTTACGCCAAGTTGGCAGCAGGCCTTCAGGGTATGGCATTACCTTGTGCCCTGGTGGATCTTGATGCGTTTGACAGTAATCTGGCCGCCATGGCCCAGCGGGCTGCGGGTAAGCCAATTAGGCTGGCCAGCAAGTCATTGCGCGTTCCGGCGTTGATTCGTCGTGCCTTGGCTTATGGCCCGGCTTACTCAGGCATATTGTGTTACAGCGTGGCAGAGGCTGTGGCACTGGCTGAACAGGGTATGGACGATATCCTGGTCGCTTACCCGACCTGCCAGCCTGCCGTGCTTGATGTGTTTACTAGCGCTGTGGCGACTGGCCGACATATTGTTGCCATGGTGGACTGCGAACAGCATCTGCTTGCCTTGCAGGCCGCAGCCGACTGTGCAGGCACTTCATTGGAAGTGGCGTTCGATCTTGACATGAGCTTCGATCTGCCGGGTTTGCATTTTGGTGTGTATCGATCGCCACTGAATACGCCAGGCAAGGTCATGGCACTGTACACCAAGCTAAAAGACTACCCCAGTCTGCAACTGGTTGGTGTGATGGGTTATGAGGCGCAGATTGCGGGTGTTGGCGATGCGGTGCCGGGAAAATGGGTGGAAAACCAGGTGGTGCGTTGGCTCAAAGCATGGGCAACACCGCGGGTGGCGGCACGACGTCAAGAGATGGTGGCGGCGTTGAGGCAAGCGGGTGCATTGCTTCGTTTTGTAAACGGTGGCGGTACGGGCAGCCTTGTTTCCACTGCGGCCGATACTTCTGTGACAGAACTCGGTGCGGGTTCTGGCCTCTATACGCCTACTCTGTTTGATTACTACCAGGACTTTCAGCATGAGCCTGCAGCGTTCTTTGCACTGGAAGCCTGTCGTAGTGCAGGCACTGGCAGCATAACTTGCCAGGGTGGTGGTTATGTCGCATCAGGCGCTGCCGGAAAGCATAAGCTGCCACAGCCAGTGTGGCCGGCTGGTCTAAGTCTGTTGGGGCAGGAAGGGGCAGGAGAAGTGCAAACCCCCTTGTTTGGTAGAACAGATGTAACCGTGGGAGATACAGTGCTTTTCCGACCTGCCAAGGCGGGGGAATATCTCGATCGCTTTAATTCAGTGCTGCTATTGCGTGATGGGCAGATAGTAGAGCAGGTGCCTACTTATCGGGGGATGGGGTGGCAGTTCTTTTAGAGCCGCTAACAAAACCCTTCAGGCGTTATTGCGCAAGCTTGCCGTACCCGCGTACTGTCTACGCTTGCGCGCCTAGCCAGAATCGCTTCGCTGGGTTTTGTTAGCAACTCTTAGCTGCCGTGATGCTATGTGCTGTCTGTTGATTGAATGCTAAGTGTTATGGCACTAACAGATTGAATTCTGGTCCATGGTAAGGGTAGCGATATCGGATTGAGCGCATCGCTGCACAATGCGTTACTTGTGTCCTATCTCGCCCCTACTGAACCCCATGATTTCCACCCAGTACATCAGCCGTATTTCCCTGCAACGAGATAAAGTCGCATCCTTCAAGCAGTATCCATTTTGCTTACCAGCCGTGCGCAAGCTGGATTGGATTGATCTGCATCCCAAGGTCAATTTCTTTGTGGGGGAAAATGGTTCGGGCAAGTCCACCCTGTTGGAAGCCGTCGCCATTTCGCAAGGGTTCAATCCTGAAGGCGGCACCAAGAACTTCCGATTCGATACGCGTGCCTCCCATTCCAATCTGCACGAGTATCTGCGTGTGGCAAAAGGTATACGCCGGCCGCGGGATGGGTTTTTCCTACGTGCCGAGAGCTTCTTCAATGTCGCTACAGAAATCGAAAACCTGGACTCAGCGTCATCATCCGGTCCGCCACTTATTGATTCCTATGGCGGAAAGTCGCTGCACGAGCAATCACACGGGGAATCGTTTCTGGCGCTGATGGTGCACCGGTTTGGGGGAAAGGGACTGTATATCCTTGACGAACCGGAAGCCGCGTTATCGCCACAGCGTCAACTGGCTGTCTTGTCACGCATACACGATCTGGTGCTGGATGATTCCCAGTTCATTATCGCCACGCATTCCCCGATATTGATGGCCTACCCGGATGCGCATATTTTTCAGTGCACTGCAGACGGCATCCGGCAAGTAGCCTATGAAGAGACCGAGCACTTCCAAGTAACCCGCGACTTTCTGATTAATCCGCAACGTATGTTGAAGGTTCTGCTTGAGCGTTGATGAGCCTATATTGCAAGACTGCTGAGCAGACATAGGTTGTACGCTAGATAAATGCTATCCAAGATAAGCCTCTGGAATATCAATAAACAATGATATACAGACCTTGTCCTACAACAGCTGATGAGTAACCATCCGGATGGTGTTTGAATGCTGCCAGTGTGTGCTGGTTTAGGCTTACTTAACCCTGAGGTAAATATGAAGAATTTGGTCGTGACAGTGGCATTGCTGGGTTTTGCTGGGGCTGCAATGGCTGAGAACCGTGTGGTGATCCCGATGAGCGTTGCGAACGAAAGTGGTTCGGGAGAGAGTGCAGGGCAGGTGGTGGTGACTGAATCCAAGTACGGCTTGGTATTTACGCCTTCTCTGACTGGGTTGCCACCGGGTTTGCATGGATTCCATGTGCACGAAAATCCAAGTTGTGCGCCAAAGGAAAAGGATGGCAAGCAGGTTGCTGCGCTTGCAGCAGGTGGGCATTACGACCCCAAGAAAACAGCTGAACATGGCACGCCATGGGGAAGTGGGCATCTAGGTGACTTGCCCGCGTTGTATGTCGATGCGGATGGTAAAGCAGACCAGCCATTGCTGGCACCAAGACTTAAGCTCGCAGACCTGCGCAAACGAGCGCTGATGGTTCATGCTGGAGGCGATAATCATGCCGATCACCCTGCTGCCTTGGGTGGTGGAGGTGCACGGATTGTTTGTGGCGTAATTCCTTAGAACCTGTTCAAGATCTGTCGTGAGCAGCTGCGATCTGGGCTCATGTGTTGCTCGATAGCCCCCGTGAGGGGGCGCCGAACTGTTTTGGTGCTTCGGACCTGGAAATTCGCAACTTTATGTAAAGGGCACCTCGAATAATCCGACTTTTTGACATTACAGCGGCGTAAGTCGACCTTGCGTTGCTTCCAGACAGCCCGTTCCGGAACTTATCACTCGTCTTGCATCGCTTTCTCTCCCGAATTGGCCATTTCCAGCCAATCCAGACA
>NZ_JBQXDJ010000045.1:0-35385 GCF_052601015.1 Chitinimonas violaceus
TTTGCGTGGTTGGAGAAGTGCCGTCGATTGTGGAAGAACTGTGAACGCAAGCTCGACACCAGCTTGCAATTCATTCAGTTTGCCTTTCTGACTCTTCTTCTGCGGAGACTTTGAACAGGTTCTAAGAGCACATAGTCAAGGAATATGCCCAGGTTATCTAGTTCTCTCGGAGAAAGAGAAAGTTTTTCCCCACTCGTTTTCGTGCTCGTGAAGCAGAACTAGGCGCTTGAGAGCTTTGCGGTCTTCTTTTCCGGAAAGCTTGAGCGCAGTTTCAAGGCTACGACGAGCACCTGAATAGTTGAGGAGGCACTCCTGCACCATGCTTAGAAGCTGATGGGCTTCTGCAACCTCTGGGTCTTCTACTAGGAACTTATAGATGTCACGCTTGGCTACCAAAAGTGAGGGAACCGACTCGGATGATGGTGATCGGCGTTGGTGCGAACACTGCCCAGTAAGCTGTATAGCATTGATCACTTGCGCACGAAGATCTTCGATTGTTTTCATGAAGCTGGCTCCCCCTAGGGCACTAACCTAGTTGCTAAAGCCGGAAGTTAACGTGCGCTAAGTTATTGTAATAGTGGTGAAATACCTCATCGATGTGTTCTTCTGTGAGTTTGCCAAGCAATGGTCTGTGCGCTTTGGGTTGGGTGGTGGATGTCCGTGGAAAATCTATCAATGCTCACTTTTGTCGAAGACCAATCGAAACCTTGTCTGTGTGGCCGTTTTAGAACATCAGCTACACCACTGATACCCCAAACAAAAGGCCCGGATAACCCGAGCCTTTTCACTATTTTCAGCAGTATTTTTTACTTCTTGGGCATGAACTTCACTTTTCGTGTCGCCCAACAAAACTACACATCAATATTTCGTGCAATCAGCGCGTTTTGTTCGATAAATGCCCTGCGTGGTTCAACGTTGTCGCCCATCAGGGTGGTGAAGATATCGTCCGCAGCCATGGCGTCTTCGATCTGTACTTTCATCAGGCGGCGCACAGTCGGGTCCATGGTTGTTTCCCACAGCTGGCTCGGATTCATTTCGCCCAAGCCTTTGTAGCGCTGCACGGTCATGTTGCGGCGTACTTCGTTAAGCAACCATTCCAGCGCATCGCCAAACTCAGTAACTTTCTTGTGGTTTTCACCACGGCGTACCACTGCGTCCTCACCTAACAGGCCGTTGAGTAAGTCTGCTGTACGGCGCAATTGCTGGTAATCGCCCGAATGCAGGAAATCGTGATCCAGGTACTGGATGGCGACGTTGCCATGCACAGTTTTTTGCAGTCGTAGAATCCAGGCATCGTTCTTGTCGTCGTGGTGGGGCTCCAACAGGAAGGCTGGATCTGCCATGGCAGCCATTAACGATTGGGCAGATTGTTGTGCCCTGGCTTCGCTGCTCATATCTAGTGCGGGTGCCTTAAGCAAGGCATACAGCACCGTTGGGTCGAGCAGGCGTTTTTCACGTTCGATAACAGCTTGGGCTAGAAGGAACTGGCGGGCAATCGCATCCAGTGCTTCGCCTTCGATGGCAGGTGCGCCCTCACGTGGCAGCAGTTGTGCACCGTTCAAGGCAAGCCTGAGTAGGTACTGGTTCAGTTCCTGGTCGTCTTTTTGGTATTGCTCATTTTTACCGTGCTTCACCTTGTAGAGCGGAGGCTGAGCAATGTAGACGTAACCACGTTCCACCAGCTCAGGCAGTTGCCGATACAAGAAGGTAAGCAGCAGAGTACGGATGTGCGCGCCATCCACGTCCGCGTCAGTCATGATGATGATGCGGTGGTAACGCAGTTTGGCGATATCAAAATCATCTTGGCCAATGCCACAGCCCAGTGCAGTAATCAGCGTAGCTATCTGTTCGCTGGAAATCAGCTTATCAAAGCGTGCACGTTCCACATTCAGCACTTTACCGCGCAGTGGAAGAATCGCTTGAAACTTACGATCGCGTCCTTGTTTGGCAGACCCTCCAGCCGAGTCACCCTCCACAATGTAGATTTCACAAAGTGCTGGGTCTTTTTCCTGGCAGTCTGCCAGTTTGCCCGGTAAGCCTAAACCATCCATTACACCTTTACGGCGAGTGAGTTCGCGGGCACGGCGTGCAGCATCACGGGCTCGGGCGGCTTCAACAATCTTGCCAGCGATAATTTTGGCTTCAGCAGGGTTTTCTTGCAGAAAGTCGTTCAGTGCTTCGCTGATGACTTCGTTAACGATGGGGCCGATCTCACTTGAGACCAGTTTGTCTTTGGTTTGGCTGCTGAATTTTGGGTCGGGCAGTTTAACGCTGAGTACACATGTCAAACCTTCACGCATATCGTCGCCAGCCGTTTCAATCTTGGCTTTCTTGGCGAGTTCACTCTTTTCGATATAGCCATTCAACGTACGCGTCATCACTTGGCGTAAAGCAGTCAGGTGGCTGCCACCATCACGCTGGGGAATATTGTTGGTGAAGCACTGCACCGATTCCTGGTAGGAGTCGTTCCATTGCATTGCTACTTCCACGCTCATGCCGTCTTTCTCACCCAATGTATGGAAGATCTTGGCGTGCAGTGGTGTTTTATTGCGATTCATGTACTCGACAAAACCCTTCACACCACCGGAGTAGCTGAAGTTCTCTTCCTTACCGGTACGGCGGTCGATCAGAACAATCGAGACCCCATTATTCAGGAAGCTGAGTTCACGAATCCGTTTGGCGAGGATATCGAAGTGAAACTCGACTAGGCCAAAGGTTTCAGTTGATGCGAGAAAGTGGACTTCCGTACCACGATGTTCAGTGTTGCCAACTACCTTCAACGGCTCTACTCGGTCACCACGGCGGAATTCCATGCTGTGGACTTTTCCATCCCGGCGAATGGTCAGACGCAGCCAATCTGAAAGCGCATTGACTACCGAAACACCCACACCGTGTAGGCCGCCAGAAACCTTGTAGCTGTTCTGGTCGAATTTACCGCCGGCATGCAGTTCAGTCATGACGATTTCAGCAGCAGAACGCTTGAATTCGTCTTCTTCCTTGACTGCGGTGGGGATGCCACGACCGTTGTCTTCCACTGAAATGGAGTTATCGGGGTGGATGATGACTTTGATGTCGTTACAGTGGCCAGCCAATGCTTCATCGATAGCATTATCCAGCACTTCAAACACCATGTGATGCAGACCAGTGCCGTCTTGCGTATCGCCAATGTACATGCCGGGACGCTTACGTACAGCCTCCAGGCCCTTCAACATCTTGATACTGTCTGCGCCGTATTCCTGGTCACTCATCACTTATCCACCTGGTGCTAATCGGGCATTTATTGTGTTCAATCAAGCAGTTGAACCCAATCTTTCCCTGTACTGATAAAAATGCTAAAGCCGGCCATTGCGTGGCCGGCTCCGTTTTGTTGCCTCTGCGCTTAAATGCGCATTGGCATCACAACGTATTTGAAGTTTGGTTCTTCTGGCACCGTTACCAACGTACTGCTGGTTGCATGGTCACCAAAAGCAAATACCAACGCTTCATGATCCAAATTGGTTAGTACATCAAGTAGATAACCAATGTTGAAGCCAACATCAAGTGGATCGCCTTGGTAGGCGATTTCCAACTCTTCGGTCGCTTCTTCCTGCTCGCTGTTGTTACAGATAATTTTTAGCGTTCCGTCGCTAAGCACTAAGCGTACACCACGGAACTTCTCGTTCGACAGAATCGCAGCCCGTTGTAGAGAAGCCAGCAACTGTTGGCGATTCAGTGGAACAAGCTTGTCGTTACCACTTGGTACTACCCGATTGTAATCCGGGAATTTGCCATCGACGACTTTTGAGTGAATGACGATGTTCCCGAAAGAGAACTTAACCTGATTCTGTGCAATCTCGATGGTCACTTCGTCATCGATATCCGCTAGCAGCTTGTACAGTTCCAGAATAGTTTTGCGCGGAAGGATAACTTCGTTGCGATCCACACTGGTTTCGATATTGCTGCCTACGTATGCAAGACGGTGGCCATCTGTGGCAATAAGCTTGAGCTCATTGCCATCGGTCACCATGAACAAGCCGTTGAGGTAGTAACGGATGTCCTGATGTGCCATGGCGTATTGCACGCGGCTGATCAGGTTCTTCAACTGGCTTTGTGGCAGCTTGATTACGCTCTTTACGTTGGTGTCGATAGCCAACTTTGGGAAATCCTGCGCAGGTAACGTCTGCAAGTTAAAGCGGCTTTTACCTGCTTTGACGGTAAGACGGCTGTCGTCTTGATCCAAGCTGACGGTTGCTCCATCCGGGATTGCGCGAAGGATATCCTGAAACTTCTTGGCTGAAATCGTTAGCTGGAAATCACCGCCTTCGGTGTGGGCGTGATCAGTGGTGATCTGGATTTCCAGGTCGGTAGCCAGAAATGTAAGCTGGCCGTTTTGTTTGGCGATCAATACATTGGACAGGATAGGCAAGGTATGCCGACGTTCGACAATACCGGTAACCATGGTCAATGGTTTGAGGAGTGAATCGCGATCTGCTTGTATCAGCAACATAAGTAAGTAGTTCCTGAAGATAGATAAATAAAGGCCGGTAGTTTCTGTGGAAAACAGTTTTTCCGGTTTTACTTCAATGTTTTGCCGAATAGTTTTCTTGTGTGTATCTCAGCACTTCGACTGTGAGCAGTTTGTGTTGCCTTTTTTTGCTCACCACCTAAAGCTGACTTATCCACATTTTCTACGTTTCTGTGTACACATTTCCTAGTTGCGCAAAATCTGCGCAAGTACGTTGTAATCATGGTTCATGGTTGCATCAGTCTGCCGTAGCGAATTGATGGTTTTACAGGCATGAAGTACCGTTGTGTGATCACGCCCGCCAAAGGCTTCCCCAATGGCTGGAAGGCTCATCTGGGTCAGGTCTTTGGCTAAGGCCATGGCTATCTGGCGCGGTCGGGCAATATCACGGGTCCGCTTCTTCGAATGCATGTCCGAGATCTTGATCTTGTAGAAGTCGGCAACGGTCTTCTGGATGTTTTCCACGGAAATCAGCTTGTTGCCCGACGCAAGAATGTCTTTCAAGGCTTCCTTGGCGACTTCCAGGGTAATTTGCTCACCGGTAAAACGTGAGTAGGCCAATACCCGCTTCAAAGCGCCTTCCAGCTCCCGTACGTTTGAACGTATGTGCTTGGCAATGAAGAAAGACACATTGGAATCAAGCTTGAACCCATCCGACTCAGCCTTCTTGTGCAGAATCGCCACACGCATTTCAAGCTCTGGTGGCTCAATAGCCACAGTCAAACCCCAGCCAAAGCGGGAAATCAGTCGATCTTCTATGCCTTCGATTTCCTTCGGGTAGCGGTCGGAGGTGATGATGACTTGGCGATGACCTTCGATTAGTGCATTGAAGGCATAGAAAAATTCTTCCTGAGTACGATTTTTCCCGGAGAAGAACTGTATGTCATCGATCAACAACAAATCGAGCGAGTGGTAGTAGCGTTTGAACTCGTCGAAAGCTTTGTGTTGATAAGCACGCACTACATCGGCTACGTAGCGTTCCGCATGTATGTAGCGGATTTTTGCTTGTGGGTTGTGCTGATGCATGTAGTTGCCAATAGCTTGGATCAAGTGCGTCTTACCAAGACCGACACCACCGTAGACAAACAGGGGGTTGTAGGCAGTACCAGGATTTTCAGCAATCTGGATCGCTGCAGCACGGGCAAGTTGGTTGGCCTTACCGGTTACCAGCGTATCGAAAGTAAACGCCGGGTTAAGCCGGGTGGTTTCGTTGGCAGGCGCAATCTGGCGCGCGGGGGTTGGCCTGGTAGAAGGCTGGGCTTCAGATTCTGTTACGGCCCCATTGGTGGCAGTGTTGCTGGTGTTTGTTTTGACCGAGGCTGGAGGAGTACGCATTTTCTCGCTGACGCGTAGCTCGATAGCCATGGATTCCCCGAAAAATTCGTCGGCGTATTTTTCGATACGGCCCAGGAAACGGTCACGGACAAACTGCAGCGAGAACTGGTTCGGCGCGTACAAAGCCAATGCCTCATCCTCAACCGAGAACGATAACGGCTTGATCCATGTGTTGAACTGTTGAGCAGACAATTCGTCTGCGAACCGAGCAAGGCAACTCGGCCAAAACTGTTCGACGGGTGACATCATGTTTTAGGAATCTTGCGGCGCGGCCGGTGTTATGCGAACGGCGTTTATCGCGGCTGATCCTCGTGATGGAGCTTAGAGGTGCGCGGCCGGTGCGTACGAGTCGACAGCTCAAGAGAACTGTCGACCACATTGATCGACCGCCTATTTTAGTCACTTTCCCCAGGCTTATCCACAGGCAAATCAAAATAAGGGCATTGACAGATATAGGTTTTTTCCGTCTAATTCCGCGTTTCTTCACAAGACACGCCTTAGGGGCATTGCCATGAAACGTACTTATCAACCTTCTGTGATTCGTCGCAAGCGTACCCACGGCTTTTTGGTTCGCAGCCGTACCCGTGGTGGTCGCGCCGTTTTGGCAGCACGCCGCGCCAAGGGTCGCCATAGCTTGTCGGTCTGAGTTTAACGATTGACGCAGTGCTTCACTAGGCAGCAACGCCTGTTAAAAACGGATGAGTTTTCATCCGTTTTTAGTTTGCGGCGTAACCAAGCCAATGCTTTCTTTCAAGTTTGGGTTCAACCTAACCAGTTGGGCCGAGCCAGATTAGGTTTGGTCGTAAGTAAGAAAGTTGAACGCCGTGCAGTTGGACGCAATTTCATCAAGCGTACGGTGAGGGAGCATTTCCGTCGTGAGGCAGCAACCTTGAGTGGGTTGGACTTGGTGGTGAGGGCAAAGCGCCCCTTTCGCAAAAGTGAGTCGCCTCATGCACGAGCTGCCCTGTTGAAACTGTTTGCCCGTTTCGCAACATGTCCCGCCTCCTGATAGCACTGGTTCAGCTTTACCGTTACACCATCAGCCCCGTTCTTGGTCCGCGTTGCCGTTTTATGCCGACCTGTTCCCAGTACGCGATTGACGCGCTGAACCGTCATGGTGCGTGCCGTGGTGGATGGCTTACAATCCGCCGGCTTTGCCGCTGCCACCCTTGGGGTGGCCACGGGCACGATCCTGTGCCCTGATCTCCAACGAGAAATTCCGCGCATGGATACCAAACGTCTAGTTGTTTTTGTTGTGCTGTCGTTCGCCATTTTGTTTGGCTGGCAGCATTGGTTCGCGCCAAAACCGGTGCCTATCCCCACTCAATCTACGGCTCAGCGAGGTAGTGTGACTTCGGCTGCTGCAACACCTGCAACAACAGCCGCAGTGACAGAGGCGCCCGGTAAGTTGCAGAACGGTGGTCGCATCAAGGTTAACACCGATGTAATGCAAGCCGAAATCGACACCATGGGTGGTGATCTGCGTAAGCTGACATTCACCCAGCATGGCCAACATGAAGATGCCAAGACGCCTTTCGTGCTGTTTCAGGAGGGTCCGGAGCATGTCTATGTAGCGCAAACCGGTTTGATCAAAGCGGGTATGCCTAATCTGCCAACTCACCGCACGTTGTTTACGGCTAAAGATACGCTGATGGCGCTGCAGCCGGGTTTCAATGATCTGAGCTTGCGTTTGGAAGCGCCGGAAGTGGACGGTGTGAAGGTCGCGAAGATCTATACATTCAAACGCGGCAGCTATATCATTGATGTGAAGCATGAAATCACCAACCGCCGCCAGGAACCATTGGATGTCGAGGCTTACTTCCGTTTGATGCGTGATGGCAAGGAACCGAAGGGAAGCGGTGGTCATTTGGGTGCATCTACATTCACAGGCCCTGCTGTGTATACCGATGAAGCCAAATTCCAGAAGGTGACTTTCAAGGACATTGACAAGGGTGAGGCCAAGTATGCGAAGAGTGGCAAGGATGGCTGGATTGCCATGCTGCAGCACTACTTTGCCAGTGCTTGGTTGTTGTCGCCCAATGGTTTGAGCAACACCTGTGGCCCAACCGATTGCCGTTTTGTCGTTGAGCGTGTTGGTGATTTGTATTCGGCTGGCGCTATTGTCAAAGTACCTACGATCGCTCCCGGTGCAACAAGTGTGATTGATGTCCCGTTGTACGCTGGCCCACAGCAGACCCGTGCATTGGAAGCTGCTGCACCAGGTTTGGACTTGGTCAAGGACTACGGTATCTTTACCGTGCTGGCCAAGCCTATGTTCTGGGTGTTGGATAAAATCCATGCTTTGGTGGGCAATTGGGGTTGGGCCATTGTTATCTTCACCTTGTTGATCAAGCTCGCGTTCTATCCGCTTTCGGCGGCGTCTTATCGCTCAATGGCGAAGATGAAAAAGCTTGCTCCGCGTATGCAAAAGATGAAGGAACAATACGGGGACGATCGCTTGAAGTTCCAGCAGGCCGTAATGGAAATGTACAAACAGGAAAAAGCTAATCCGATCGCGGGTTGTCTACCTGTATTGGTACAGATCCCAGTCTTCATGGGCTTGTACTGGATGCTTTTGGCCGCTGTTGAGTTGCGTCAAGCTCCATGGGTCCTATGGATTCATGACCTGTCGGTTGCCGATCCCTACTTTGTATTGCCAATTCTGATGGCAATTTCGATGTATGTTCAGACCTTGTTGAACCCGCCAGCAGCAGATCCGATCCAGGACAAGATGATGAAAATCATGCCGCTGATTATGTCGGTGATGTTCATCTTCTTCCCTGCGGGCTTGGTGCTGTATTGGGTAGTGAACAATATCTTCTCTATAGGGCAGCAGTGGTATATCACCCGTATGATCGAAAACGAAGACAAGGCGAAAGCCAGCTGAGTGGCTAAGTCATTCAGTGTTTGAAAGGCCCGGCGATGCCGGGCTTTTTTCATGTAAGGAATTTGTTCGGAAGTGTTTTCCAAGCGGTGTATAAGCCTTAGAACCTATTCAAAGGCTCACGAGCTATAGCGAGATAAAGCGAAATCGGCCGAGGAAGCGGCGTTTACGAGTGGTAAATGGGCATTCTGAGGGTGTTTTTAACGCCTATCGCTGACGATTTGAACAGGTTCTTAGATAAAGGCTATTCACGGCAACTTACTGCCGTCCTCAACATTTAAATTTTTGCTGGCACTGTTATGACCCAATCGCCGAATCGAGACACCATTGTTGCTATTGCTACCGCTCCAGGACGTGGTGGGGTTGGGGTAGTCAGAGTATCTGGTACCAAGCTCAGTGACCTGGCTTCGGTTCTGGTTGGTAAGTCGCTCAAACCACGCCATGCGCATTTTGCGGATTTTCGAGCTGCTGACGGTGAGCTGATAGACCAAGGCATCGCATTATTTTTCCCTGGCCCGCACTCCTTCACCGGTGAAGATGTGTTGGAACTGCAAGGGCATGGCGGCCCGGTAGTGATGCAGATGTTGCTTAGGCGTTGTCTGGAAGTTGGTGCGCGTTTGGCTGAGCCTGGTGAATTTACCCGCCGCGCATTTCTGAACGACAAATTGGACTTGGCCCAAGCTGAAAGCGTGGCAGATCTGATTGATGCTGGTTCTGAAGCTGCCGCACGGTCGGCGTTACGGTCGTTGGCTGGGGCGTTCTCGACTGAAATCCATACCTTGGTTGAGCAATTGATCAACCTGCGGATGTTGGTCGAAGCCACGCTGGATTTCCCGGAAGAAGACATCGATTTTCTTGAGGCTGCAGACGCCAGGGGGAAGCTGGCGGCTATTCATGCGCAACTTGAAAGGGTTGCCCGCACAGCCAAACAAGGCAGTTTGTTACGGGAAGGCATGCATGTTGTATTGATTGGCCAGCCCAATGTGGGTAAGTCGAGCTTGATGAATGCGCTGGCTGGGGAAGAGGTAGCCATTGTTACTGACATTGCCGGTACGACACGCGATACCGTACGGGAGTTGATTCAGCTTGATGGTGTCCCCATGCACATTATTGATACCGCGGGCCTTCGTGAAACGACGGATACGGTAGAGAAAATCGGTATTGAACGTACATGGGCAGCTGTCGAAAAAGCCGATCTTGCATTGCTGCTGATCGATAGCCGGGAAGGAATCACTGAACACGACCTATCCATTTTGGCTCGGTTACCGGATTCGTTGCCACGTGTGCATGTGTTCAATAAGGTGGATCTAACTGGTGAATCGGTAGGGCATGCTGAAGAGGATGGTCATGCCGTACTGCGGTTATCTGCAAAGGCTGGTTTGGGGCTTGATGAGCTCAAACATACGCTGCTGAAAATGGTTGGTTGGGGAGGAAGCGATGCGGGTGTTTTTTTGGCACGAGAGCGTCACCTCGATGCAATCCGCAAGGCAACTCAGCACCTCATTACCGCAGCTTTGATATGGCAACAGGTGGAGCTGTTCGCAGAGGAGTTACGCCTTGCGCAGAATGACCTGGCTACCATTACCGGTGAATTCAGTGCTGATGATCTGCTTGGTGAAATATTCAGCCGTTTCTGTATCGGTAAGTAACAGCACAGCCATAACGGCTTTTTTCATCTACCCGTCTCGTGATAACGAAACTACAGGTCTGGATTGTCGTCCCAACGTGGGTGTGGCCGGTTTGGGCAAGTTGTGCGGGATGCGCTGACCACAAGCGTTGTAAGAAACATTAAGGCTCCTTTGGTTTGCTTTCGTTAGGAATGAAAGCATGTTTGAATAGCACAGTCGTTCAAACGCTAGTTTGAAATTGCATCGTGTTGTGTTGCTTTAATAAGCCAGTAACTCGGGTTGGTTATTTATCAACCTATCTACACCTCGCCGCTTTTTGCGGTAATTACTGAGCTCTGCCGGACTCAAGTACCTCATCTGTTAGGTACTGCATGTCGGTTGGTAACTCAGGAAGTTGTTGTAAAAACGGTTGCACGGTACGGATCCACAGCTCAGAGCGTTCGAAACCCGCATGTATGCACGTACATTGTTGGTCCGGTTTGTAACGCGTCGTTAAATGCCTGTTCAACGATCCGCCGCGAAGCAATCGTTTACCAACGAATCCCAAGACTCGATGGGTACGACCAAGATCGTTGCCCACGTTGTAAGAACCTGCTCAAGATCTTGCTGTACAGCTGTGATCAGGGCTTATGTGCTGCTCGAAATCCTCATGTACCCAAGTACATTCCGGTTTCTGCGCTGCTCTGCACCCTGCTGACAGCTGCTCGCGCAGGCTCTAAGTGCCCAAGCATGTGTATTTCGGTCCCGCGACAGCGGGTTTTCGTTTCCAAATCCAAGGTGGCGGCAATCCTTCACCTTCGATTTGGAAATGAAATAAGGCGAGGTGTTCAGAATGAAAATAGCCATTCCCAGGGAGTCGGCCGTGCGGGAAACGCGCGTGGCTGCGACGCCCGAGACGGTGAAGAAATACATTGCGTCAGGTCATACGGTCATCGTGCAAAGCGGCGCCGGTGTTACTTCGGCAATTCCGGATACGACCTTTGCCGAGGCTGGTGCCACTATTGCTGCAGATTACACCGCAACAGTGCAGGACGCTGATATCGTCCTTAAAGTACGCGCCCCCATGGCAGAAGAGATAGGGCTGTTGAAAACGGGCGCAGCGGTTGTTGCCCTGACAGATCCACATCGCAACGCCTTACTTGCCGACTATGCAGCCAAGCGGCTCGATATCTATGCGATGGAACTGGTGCCGCGCACCACTCGCGCGCAGGCGATGGATGTATTGTCGTCTCAAGCCAATATCGCGGGTTACAAGGCAGTATTGCTTGCAACCGAGTTCTACCCTCGTTTCTTTCCCATGATGATGACAGCTGCCGGTACGGTAAAGCCCGCACGTGTATTGATACTGGGTGCGGGGGTTGCGGGATTGCAGGCGATTGCCACCGCCAAGCGATTGGGCGCAGTGGTGGAAGCCTTTGATGTAAGACCTGCTGCCAAAGAGCAAGTTGAATCGTTGGGGGGCAAGTTTGTGGAAGTGCCGCTGAACGAAGCGGAAAAAAAGCAGGCTGAAACAGCGGGTGGCTATGCACGTGAGATGTCGGACGACTATAAGGCCCGGCAAGCAGCATTGGTCGATAAACATGCTCGTAACGCTGACATCATCATTACCACCGCGTTGATTCCTGGGCGACCTGCTCCGGTGTTGATCAAGCCGGAAACCGTGGCCGGCATGAAGGCTGGTGCGGTATTGGTCGACCTTGCGGTGGAAAATGGCGGTAATTGCCCGCTTTCAAAACTCAATGAAGTGGTGACGACCGACAACGGCGTGAAGCTGGTTGGTTACGCCAATCTGCCTGGTCTTGTGGCGGCGGATGCTTCGGCGCTTTATGCCCGTAATCTGCTCAATTTCACGGGACTGATACTGGACAAGGAAAAGGGTTATGTCGTGAACCGCGAGGACGACATTGTTGCAGCCAGCTTGGTCACGCATGGTGGCCAGGTACTGTTTGGCAAGCAGGCCTAGAACCCATTCTTAGAACCTATTCATGATTTTACTGCGCAGCTGTGATCAGGGCTTATGTGCTGCTCGAAATCCTCATGTACTCAAGTACATTCCGGTTTCTGCGCTGCTCTGCACCCTGCTGACAACTGCTCGTGAAAGATCTTTGAACAGGTTCTTAAAAATTCAACCCAGCATTCAGGATGACCTTCATGAGTACAACTGAAACCGTCGCACAAGCTGCGACTCAGGTGGCTTCTGCTGCCAATCTGCCGGTCGATCAGTTGGTGCAAACGCCATTTGTGGCTACCTTCACCATCTTCGTGCTCGCAATTTTTATCGGTTATCACGTGGTGTGGAGTGTGACCCCCGCGCTGCATACGCCATTGATGGCGGTGACCAATGCGCTCTCCTCCATCATTGTTGTTGGTGCAGTGTTGCAGACTGTAGATATCGGTGGACAGCAAATCACCCTTACCTCGGTACTGGGTGCTATTGCTGTGTTTCTGGCCAGTGTGAATATCTTCGGCGGTTTTGCGGTGACTTCGCGGATGCTGGAGATGTTCAAGAAAAAGAAGAAATGAGGCGGCCAAGATGAATGTCATTGCACAAAATGCCGACTGGATCTATCTCGTCGCCGCGGTACTTTTCATCCTTACCCTGAAGGGCTTGTCCAGCCCAACCGGCGCGATTGCCGGTAATCGCTACGGCATGGTGGGGATGGCGCTGGCTGTGTTGGTTACCTTGGTTATTGCACCTAATCCCAATCTTGCCCTGATTGGTTTGGCGATGATTGCGGGAGCGGTGATGGGTATCTATCGCGCCAAAACTGTACCAATGACCCAGATGCCAGAGACTGTGGCACTGATGCACTCCTTGGTTGGTCTTGCTGCAGTGCTGATTGCGTTAGCCGCAGTACATAACACTGACCAGCATCACAGCACAGTACAGCGGATTGAGCTGTTCATCGGCTGCTTTATCGGGGGCATCACCTTCACCGCTTCGGTGGTTGCCTGGGGCAAGCTCAGTGCCAAGTTGGCAGCCAAGCCGCTCAAGGGCGGCTGGGTCAAACCGGTACAAATCATCCTGGCGCTGGGCATGTTCGGGTTTGGTATTCACTACTTCGTTACCGAGTCATTGGCCTCATTCTGGGTGATGACGTGTTTCTCCGTGGTACTGGGTTACTTCCTGATTGCACCCATCGGTGGTGGGGACATGCCTGTGGTGGTATCTATGCTCAATAGCTATTCAGGTTGGGCCGCGGCAGGTATTGGATTCACGCTCGGTAATTCGGTGTTGATTATCGCTGGATCGCTGGTGGGGTCTTCTGGCGCTATCCTCAGCTACATCATGTGCAAAGCCATGAACCGCTCTTTGTTGAATGTAATTTTCGGTGGTGGCATGGGGGGCGACGAAGCGGTGGCAGCGGGTGGTGGCGAAGCGATACAGCGCCCTTACAAGTCCGGCTCTTCCGATGATGCCGCTTTCATGATGGGTAACGCTGATTCGGTGGTGATTGTGCCGGGTTATGGTTTGGCGGTATCCCGTGCTCAGCATGCATTGCAGGAATTTGCCAATGCGTTGACTGCCAAGGGTGTCACCGTGCGCTACGCTATCCACCCAGTGGCGGGTCGTATGCCGGGCCATATGAATGTGCTGCTGGCAGAAGCCGAAGTACCTTACGAACAGGTGCAGGAAATGGAGGAGATCAACGCAGACTTTGGTAATACCGATGTCGTGCTGGTGATTGGCGCCAATGATGTGGTTAACCCTGCTGCACAGAAGGACAAGCAAAGCCCTATCTATGGCATGCCCATTCTGGATGCCCACAAGGCCAGAACGGTGATTGTGGTGAAGCGTTCCATGAATGCAGGCTATGCAGGCCTTGATAACGACCTTTTCTATATGGACAAGACCATGATGGTGTTTGGCGATGCCAAGAAGGTTGTGGAGGATATGATCAAGGGGGTGGATCACTAGAAGGCGCTTGGAACGTGTTCACGATCTTTTTGCACAACCATACTGATGGGTACACGCGATAGATCGTGAACAAGTTTTGGGGCAGTTTGGATTAGCGAAGGGTAAAGCGCTGATTACTGCCATTGTGACAGTCCCACATCACGAGACGTGCACCATTGCCGGTTTGCCTGCCCTCGACGTCCAGACAACGGTTGTTGAGCGAGCTGTAAATCTGCTGCCCGGAAAAACGCCACTGTTGATTTTGCCCGCCCGTACAACGGTAAGCGATAACAGGTGTGCCATTGCCATAATTGCCGCCAGCAATGTCCAGGCAAAAGTCACCTGTTTTCAGTTGGCCGTCTTCGTAACGGAAGCGCTGATTTTCGCCGCCATGGCAGTCCCACAGTTGCAAAGCAGCGCCTTCACGTAACCCTCCGCCGATGTCCAGACAGCGGCCACCGTCTCCAACAACCATATCCCCTCCTTTTTTATTTTTTCTGTCCTTCTTATAAGCGTAATAACCCGCAGCGGCTGTAGCAACGGCAGCTGCGCCTATCAGTACACCATTGGAGTTCCTGTCGTCTTGGGTATTTGTGTATCTGGTATTGGTACTGCCGCACCCTGCCAACGATAGGGATACAACGCCTGCAATCAGTATTTTTTTCATTGGTGTGATCATCTTTATGAAATAAAGGAAATGCTAATTTGAATTGTTACTTGGTGTGATTGGGGGAATTCACCTCAATGCGGCATTCGTTGAGGGGGGGGTTCGAGCCCTGTTCAATAATTGGTATTTAGCAGGCACGAACAGTGGCCTTAGTCGTCAAATGTGATGTTTTGTTCACGCGAATCCGCCGGATGGCGGCATTTTTCTTGCCCCGGATCTTGGTGGGTGGCAATACTGAATCCCTATTCTGGAGACTGCCATGGCGATAACTTTCTACGCAGCGTCAGGTTCACCATTTGTGTGGCGTGTTTGGTTGGCTTTGGAGCACAAAGGACTGCCGTACGATTTGAAGCTGCTGTCTTTCTCTGGAGGGGATCTGAAAACACCCGAATTTCGTGCAATCAATCCACGGGGGCGGGTACCTGGCATAGCAGATGGCGGTTTCACCCTGTATGAGTCTGCCGCCATTGTTGAATACCTGGACGAAGCCTATCCAACCAAGCCGGTTCTACCGGGTAATACACAGGCTAAAGCCCGCCTTCGCCGGCTGATTGCAGAAGTCGATTGGTATCTGGACAAGGAGGTCGGTGTTGTCGGGGACGAGATTTTGTGGAAAACCGGCCCTGCCGATGAGGCCAAGCTTGCTGCTGCGTTACAGAAAATCCACAGCGAGTTGGAGTTCTTCAGCAGCGAGTTGCGTGGGGACTGGCTGGGTGACCAGCTGTCGGCTGCGGACTATGCGCTCTACGCCACCCTGGCATTTTTGCTGCGTATAACCGGTAAAAAGCGGCCCGATCTGGGCGTGGAAGCGAGCATGCCTGCTCGTTTGATGGACTGGAAACGGCGCATTGAATTGTTGCCCTATTACCAGAAGACCTACCCCCCGCATTGGCGGGACGGCTAATAAACTGCTTGTGACGTAACTGGGGGCATTACTGCCCCGTTTTTTCTTGGTTGACCTATACGGTTTTAGCTTCGGTTTCTGGCAGGCAACAGGCTAATAAAGCTGCTTCAAACTGTGCCCAGTCGGGTGTGGCGCTTGCCACGATCAGCTCTGCTCGAGAATCTCGTCGCCATGCAATTTCCTGTGCATTGGCCTCGCCATCTACCCAGTTGAACAACAGCCAGCCATGATCGGTATTGAATACTCCTTTGGCGCGTTGAACTGTGGGCAAGCCATATTCAGTATGGGCACTCAGACCTTGGAATAAAGTCGCCAGTTGGTTGGCAGAGAATCGGGTCTCTGTCTGCCAAATCCAGCCTCGGCTGGACTGGTTGGGTTCATTGTGATCTTTGATTTGTAGGGCAGGAGGGAAATCGGATTCAACCGTGGTTTTTGAGGGCTTTGATGTTTTGGGTCTTTTCCCATGCATGGGTGATGTGTTGGGTTTGGCCAAGGCCGGTTCACCCGCTAAGTCCAACAACTGTGAATCAAACTCCCCTTGGCAGGTAGTGAGGACAGCAAGCTTAGGTGGGAACATGCCGTTCGCCATTCCCATGAAACGATCTACCTGAGCAGCATCGGCCCGGTCACATTTATTGGCGATCAGCACATCGGCCAAAGTGATCTGGTCGCGCCAGACCTCGTGGGTGGTGTAGCGGGGGTCATCAAGCTGACGAGGGTCTACCAGGGTGATCGTGGCGCGTACTTCCAGCGCGGTTGCCAGGAATGGATCGCGCAATATGTCGATGATGCCTGCCGGGTGGCCCAGGCCGCTGGGCTCAATAATTAATCGATCTGGTTGGCGTTGGCGCAGCAGTTTGGTGAGGCTGACACGTAGCATGGGGCTGGTGGTACAGCAAATACAGCCACCGGGTACTTCAACGACATTTAGCCCTTCACTGGCCGTGTTGATGGCGGCACCATCGATACCAACTTCTCCAAATTCATTGACGAGGACTGCCCAAAATTCATTGGCCGGCTTGTCAGCCAGCAGGCGGCGGATTGCTGTGGTCTTACCTACACCAAGAAAGCCGGTAATCAGGTTTACCGGTATTTTTTGCTTACTCATTAGTTTATGTTTCCAGCCACTCCAGAATCGGCTGCCATTGTTCCAGGTCACGGACCAAACGTGGAGCGGGTAGATCGAAAATACCCATGCCACGTGGCAGGGTCTGCAGGTAGTACTGGGTATCCCGCAGGCAGCTCAATACCGGCAGTTCGAACTGCGCCAGGAAATCAGCCAGTTGCTTGCTGGCGCGGGTATTGGCCTTGACCCTCATTCCCACAACGCCGACATTGACCTTGCCTTTGCGTATTCGCTTTTCTTCGGCAAGCCGAGCGAAGAAGTCCTGTGAGGCCCACATATCAAAACTGGAAGGTTGCACTGGTACCAGAATATGGTCGCTCAACTTCAGCATTGCCTCCAGCTTCTTGCCGCGCAAGCCCGCAGGTGTATCGATAACTGCCCTTTCGTACCCCTTTGGCAGTTTGGTTGGTAGTTCCTCATCACAATCCCAATGCCCAATGGGTGGGAAATTGTGTGAGCGCAGGCTCAACCAATGTGCGGCTGATTGTTGCCTGTCCAGATCTCCCAGCGCGGCTTTGTGGCCTTTCCACGCAAAGTACGTCGCCAGATTGGTAGCCAGTGTGGATTTGCCGGCGCCACCTTTTGGGTTGGCGATCAGTATGGTCTGCATGCCGTACTCTCAATCTGTGGATGATGTGAATGGACGTGCGTTTGTGCGTTGATAGCTTGTTTTCGATCTATCACGAGCAGCATATGAGCTCTAATCACAGCTGCTCAGTAAAATTGTGAACGGGCTTTTAGAACCCGTTCAAAGTCTCGCTGACGCGCAGCAGACCTTTAGGGTTTTTCTAAGATGGCAGCGATGCCCATACCCCCCGCGGTACAGACTGAAATCAAGCCACGGCCACTGCCACGTTGGTCCAGCAGTTTGGCCAGATTCGCCACGATGCGGGTACCCGTTGCAGCAAAGGGGTGCCCGAATGCCAGCGAGCTGCCAACGACATTGATTTTGGCGGGATTGATGCTGCCTAACGCACCAGATAGACCCAAGCGGTTACGGCAATATTCTTCGGACTCCCAAGCTTGAAGTGTACAGAGGACCTGAGCAGCGAAGGCTTCATGGATTTCGTAAAAATCGAAATCCTGCAGAGTAAGGTTCGCTTCTTTGAGCAGCCGTGCCACCGCGATGGTTGGCGCCATCAAAAGACCTTCTCCTGCGACAAAGTCCACAGATGCTGTTTTGACATAAGTCAGATAGGCCTGAATCGGTAGGCCGCGTGCCTGTGCCCATGATTCGGATGCCAACATTACCGCAGAGGCGCCATCAGTTAGTGGCGTGCTGTTACCTGCAGTCAGCGTACCTTGGCCAGATTCACGATCGAATGCGGGTTTGAGGCTGGCGAGTTTTTCCAGTGTGGTGTCTGTACGTAGATGGTTATCCCGTTTCACATCGGCAAAAGGCACGACCAGATCGTCGAAGAAACCATCGGCGAAGGCTGCAGCGGCTTTTCTATGGCTCATATAAGCCAGATGATCCTGATCCTCTCTGCGGATATTCCACTGCTTGGCCATCAGTTCGCAATGCTGACCCATCGACATCTTGGTACGTGGTTCACCGGCATTGGGGGAAGAAGGTTTCAGTTCGCCAAGCCCAAAACCTTTGAACGCAGCGAGTTTCTGACCAAATGTCTTGGCATTGCTTGCTTTGATCAGCCGCTGGGCAAAGCGATGGCTGAATACAATGGGCGCATCTGATGTGGTGTCAGAACCACCGGCAATAGCGCTGTCTATCTGGCCTGTGGCGATTTTCGCGCCCAGTTGAGCTAGTGCCTGCAGGCTGGTACCACAAGCCATTTGCACGGTATAAGCGGTTGTCAGAGGGGATAGCCTGCTCGACAATACAGCTTCACGGGCCAGATTCCAATCCTTGGAATGCGATATCACTGCGCCTGCGCCAACTTCGTCTATTTCCACCTTCGCCAGATCGAACTTATCCACGAGACCATTGATAGCGGCGGTCAGCATGCTTAAGTTGGATTGATCCTGATACAGCGTATTGGATCGACAAAAAGGAATACGGCTGCCACCAATGATGGCAATGCGGCGCAAACTATTGTGGGACATGGCAGTCTAGGATTCAGCAGGGAAACCTTGAGTTTACTCCGCCAATCGAAGGCTGGGCGCGGGTCTTGTATGAAGTGTGTGCCCAATGAAAAAGCCAACCTCAGTTGGTTGGCTTTTTCGCATCTGGAGCGGGCGATGGGAATCGAACCCACGGCTCTAGCTTGGGAAGCTAGGGTATTGCCATTATACGACGCCCGCGAAGGTGGCTATTCTAGCCGTGAATGAGAGCCGCAGCCAAGTGCATCAGAATCGATTAAGCTTATCTATGCGTTTCCCTTGGGTAGCGCATTCCGAAAAATGGTTCAGGGAGGACCTTATGCTTGTTCGTACTAGCCGGCTATGTGCCGGTATGCTGGGGCTGTTTGTGTCTGTAGGGGCAATGGCCGAAGCTAAATCTGATTTCCGCTTTATGATGAGTTTGGGCTACACAGGAGGTGGGGATAAGATATTGAGGGGATATATTCACGATATAAACACCGGTGCCTTAATTGACGAGAAAAATATTAAAGCAGGTGAGCGTTATCAATTAAACATGGGTGCGTATTGGAAAATGCCAGCTTCACCCATTTCAGCGCAACTAACTTATGGTTACCATGCTGATTCGGTAGGCAACGGCAACCCGGGTAAGCTAACGTTTAGCAGATATCCAGTTGAATTGCTCGCACATTTTCATGTGAACGATAAATTTTTCATTGGCGGTGGTGTACGTAAGGCTACTCGGGCTAGTTATACCAAAGCAGATATAGACGGTAAGATTTCCTTTCAGTTTGAATCAAATATGGGTGGGGTGATCGAGTTAGGTTGGCAACCAGTGCCGGACTTTATGTTGACGTTGCGGGGGGTAAGTGAGCGGTATAAAGAACCCGTAGTATTTGGCAAAAGCTTCAGCGGCAAGCATGTTGGTTTATTTGGTGCCTACGTTTTTGGATCTTGAGTCCCTTAGAACCTGTTTACAATCTACAGATTTGTTCACGGCGTGCTGTGAACAAGTTCTTACCGGTGGGCGCGAATTTACAAAGCCCGCCGGTATTGGATTGCCTCGGCCAAGTGATTTGCGTGAATGATGTCGCTAGCAGCGAGGTCGGCAATGGTGCGGGCTACACGTAAAATACGGTGATAAGCCCGGGCAGAGAGATCCAGCCTTTGCATGGCAAGCGCCATTAATTTATGCCCAGCCATATCCAGTGCCGCAACAGTGTCGAGCTTACGGTTGCTCAAGCGGGCATTCTCCATTCCCTGTCGATTTAATTGCCGCTCACGAGCGGCTATGGCGCGTTTTCGTACGTCTGTGCTTGCTTCGCTTGGTGTTGATGTAGTCAGGTCGGATTGGCTGAGAGCTGGAACTTCAATGATCAGGTCCAGGCGGTCCAGAAATGGGCCGGACAGTTTGCCTTTATAGCGGGCAATCTGATCAGGGGTACAACGGCAGCGGCCACTGGGGTGGCCGGCATAGCCGCAAGGGCAGGGGTTCATTGCTGCGATCAACTGGAAAGCTGCCGGGAATTCGGCCTGCCACGCAGCACGTGAGATTGTGATGCGGTGGTTTTCGAGGGGCTCACGTAGCACTTCCAGTACCTTACGATCAAATTCAGGCAGCTCGTCGAGAAACAGTACACCTTGGTGCGCCAAGCTGATTTCCCCTGGACGAGGTTCCGACCCACCACCAACCAGTGCCACGGCAGAAGAAGTATGGTGAGGGGCCCTATATGGGCGTTGTCCAAAAGTGGCGGCAGAAAAGCCTTGTGAACCCAGTGACTGCAGGGCGGCGGTTTCCAATGCTGCTGTATCGTCCATCGGTGGCAAGATGCCGGGTAAGCGTGCTGCCAACATGGATTTACCTGTGCCGGGTGGCCCCACCATCAGTAATGAATGTCCGCCCGCTGCAGCAATTTCCAATACACGCTTAGCAGGTTGCTGGCCTTTCACATCGGCAAGGTCCGCATAGTGCACAGCTTCAACTGGTGCCGGGGCGGGTTGCTTACTAAGTAAGGCTTGGCCGGTAAGATGTGCACAGACGGCAGCCAAGCTGCCTGCACCCAGGACATTACAGTTGGTGATGAGTGCGGCTTCATCTGCGCTGGCAAGCGGGACAACGAAGCTGCGGTTCGCTTTGCTGGCAGCCAATGACATCGCCAGCGCGCCTCTAACCGGGCGTAGATCGCCAGTGAGAGCCAGCTCACCTGCGAATTCATATTGATCCAACTTATCAAGCGGGATCTGACCACTCGCTGCCAATATGCCCAAGGCAATTGGCAGGTCAAACCGGCCGCTTTCCTTGGGCAGGTCGGCTGGCGCCAGATTGACCGTGATACGTCTTGCTGGAAATTCGAAACGTCCGGTTTGAATGGCTGCGCGAACCCGGTCGCGGGCTTCTTTCACTTCTGCGTCGGGCAGGCCGACGATGGTAAAGCTAGGTAAGCCATTTGCCAAATGTGCTTCAACCACCACTTCGGGAGCATGTACGCCACTGAGGGCGCGACTGTATAGAACCGCCAGCGACATGTTCTTCTCGCCCCATAGATCGGCTTAATTGACTGCACGTAATTTACACGTGTTCAAGCGAATATCATGATGTCTGCATATAATGTCGGCAATGACCAGTCCGCTGCCTCCTACCGTTCCCGATCAGCTACCAGATTTTCGTAATTTGGGAATCAGCCTGCGCATACTGCTGTCGATAAATATAGTCTCTGGTCTGGCTGCTATTGCAGCTACCGACAATTTTTCCGATGCCGGCCAGCGCTTCATGACTGACGCAGCATTGCTGCAGCCAGCACTTTTGATGGTACTGGCGTTACTGGCCCTATTCCGGGACTTTCTGAAAAGTTTGCCTTACCGGCAAGGATTGATGGTATGTGTGCTGCTGGTGTTGGGTAGCAGCTTGGCTATGCGCGCTGTAATGTCCGGTCTGTATTCGGCAAGTCTCAATGGTTATCTGCGGGTCGTGGTATATGCTTTGGCGCTTTGCTGGATGCAGTTCGGTTATTTCCGGCTGCGTGGGCGGGCGATGTCTCCCTTATTGACAATGGCCCGGTTGCAGGCATTGCAGGCCCGTATTCGCCCTCATTTTTTATTCAATAGTCTGAATGCTGTGTTAAGTCTGATTCGCAAGGAACCCCGTAAGGCTGAACGCGCATTGGAAGACTTGGCCGATCTTTTTCGGGTATTTATGGCAGAGAACAGCGAGCTCTCTTCTTTGGAAAAAGAGGTGGCTCTGGCGCGGCAGTATTTGAGTATCGAGTCCCTCCGATTGGGAAATCGCCTAAGAGTGGAATGGCATACCGAACGTATGCCGACAAACGCGCAGATTCCACCCCTGACTTTACAGCCGCTACTTGAAAACGCCGTCTATCATGGGATCGAACCCTCAATAAAACCGGGGCAAATCAGTATCAACATATTTCGTTCGCGAGACGAGTTGCATATTGATATTCGTAACCCCTATTACAAAGAAGGTGGTGGGCATCATGCGGGTAACAAGATGGCGATGGGAAATATCCGCGAAAGGTTGGCATTACATTTTGATGCTGAAGCAAGCCTTAAAACTGTGGTCGGGAATGACTATTATCAAATTCATCTAAGCTTACCTTATCGCCCTGTGACTGCTGCTAAACCGACGAGAAAAGTGTCTTAGCCATGACTGCCATGCTCCGCCTCTTCCTGGTCGATGATGAACCGCCGGCCGTAGGCCGTTTACAAGACCTGTTGGCCGATTGTCGCGCCGAAGTTCCGCACGAGGTGGTGGGGACGGCGCAGACCGGTCAGGAGGCCATTGAAAAACTGGTGGTTCATCCGGCTGATTTGGTATTGACCGACGTCAATATGCCAGGCATGAATGGCTTGGAATTGGCACGGCATCTGAATCGACTGCATCACCGACCGGCGGTGGTATTTTGTACAGCCTTCGATGAGTTTGCAGTACAAGCCTTCGAAGTCCATGCACTTGATTATCTGCTCAAACCTATCCGGGAAGAGAGGCTCCTGGCTGCATTGCGCCGAGCCCGTGAGCTGCCGCATCCCACATCGGATACTTTACAGGCCTTGTCACCTGGAGCTCGGCGTTACTTCAGCGTCGCAGAGCGGGGAAGGGTAAGGTTGGTACCCGTTGATGCAGTGCTGTATCTGAAAGCCGAGCTTAAGTATGTGACGCTTAAGACGCGTGAAGCGGAATACTTGCTTGAAGAATCGCTGACCCAATTGGAAGCCGAGTTTGGCGAGCGCTTCCTGCGCATACATCGTAACTGCCTTGTGGCACGCGACAAGCTGGCGGGGTTTGAAAAGGAATGCGAGGGGCACTGGCTTGCATTGCTTGATGGGAGTAACGAAAAGTTGTCTGTCAGTCGCCGTCAGTCACATGTAGTCAGTGAGTTCCGTCGTGGGGGTGGATAGCACCTGCTTACTGACGCACGACGGACTTTAGGTAGGTTTGGTGGCTTCTGCCAGAAAAGTACGGTAGACCTTGGCGGTCGCTACAGGTCTTTCCAGCATGGGTACGTGCCCGCATTTAGCCAGGATGGCTGTCTGCGCATGGGGTATGCCAGCTTTGAAGAGCTGGATGGATGAGATATCGAGTACCCGGTCGTCGTCTCCCCAAAGGATCAACGTTGGGGCTTTGATCTTCAATAACAGCTCGTCTAGCCAGATGCGCTGCCCAAACATTTCCTTGAATATCTGGTCCTGATTGTCCGCTTGCGCGATACCCCGATTTATCAGATGGTCACGCAGAAAGCCAGGTATGTAGGGTCGACGGTGGTAGACTAATTTGAGTATATGGTCGAAGTCGGCCGGCTTGCGGATCAGCAGCTGGTTCTCTCCGGCTAATGCCGCTTCATAGAATGGGCTGCGCTTGGGCATATCAACACCTGCTGCATTGAAGAGCGCCAAGCTGGCAACCCGGTCTGGATAGTTGGCTGCAAAAGCGGCCGCGATATAGCCCCCCATGGAATTTCCGACCAGATGAACCTGGTCCAGGTGCAGCATGTCCATGAAGTCCTTTAGCCGTGCTAACTGAACCTCCAACGCGTAGGACTTTGGTAAGTAGCCGGTTTCGCCAAATCCAGGCAGATCCGGTATCAGGATGCGAAAGTCGTGGCGGAAGCTGGGAGCCAAGAAAAGCCAATTGCTGCTATCAGCCGAGAAGCCATGTAGGAAAACCATCGGTGGCTTGTCGCGTTGGCCTCCGCTGTAATAAACCATCTCAAAGCCATCTACACCTATACTGTGCCGGCGCAGGCCAGCACGCTTACGCGCAAGTGTGAGTAGCGAAACAGCCCAATAGCGCCAACTCAGGGCACAGGTAACGAGCAGTAGGCCAACGCCGCCTACTGCCAACCAGCTGTTCATGATGTCTTCTGCCGCATGGTTTATCCTCCCGGACGGTAATTACGGCTGTTCGTGACAGACCATTGGATAGGTTTTTGGAACCTACGTAGTTGGACAGTGTCCTCCCTGCGCCACGAATAACCACTTGCGATTGGCCATAAGCGGGCTTTTGAACCGGGCCCGCACTATAGTTGCCGTCGTTTCCATTCTATCCAGACCCTGCGCCAGAATGGTGAGATTCCTCCCCAGTCTGTTTTGCAGCAGGGAAATAGCAACAAGTCACTATCGTCAACCTTACCTTTACGGTATCCAGCTCAGAGTCAGACCCTCTCTATGCAGATCGAGAAGTTGCTTCAAGCCGATGGTCATGCCATCGCCGCTTACCATTGGCCTCAACCGGACGCCCGGCGAGTGCTGGTTATCGCTCACGGCATGGCTGAACATGCAGCCCGTTACGATGGTTTTGCCCAGTTTCTTAACCAACAGGGTTGCGAGGTATGGGCTTTAGACCATCGAGGCCATGGGCAAAGCGTACTGAATGGCCGCCTTGGACACTTTGCCGATACCGATGGCTGGACCAAAGTGGTGAATGACCTGGCTGCTCTGGTAGCTCATGCCCGGCAACATAGTCCTGGTTTGCCCTTGGTGCTATTCGGGCACAGCATGGGTTCGTTTGTTGCGCGTGCATTGGTACTGAACCACCCCAAATTGGTGGATGGCCTGGTCCTGTCTGCTACGGGTTTCCGCCAGTCAGCATTGGCGAGGGTACTGGCGGGTATCGCGGCTGTATTAGGCAGAAGCCAGGGCTGGGACCAACCTTCAGCAGTTATGCGCAAGTTAGTGTTTGGTACGTTTAATTTGCGTTTTGTTCCATCGCGTACGGCTTTTGATTGGTTGAGCCGGGTGCCGGAGGAGGTGGATAGCTATGTAGCAGACCCTTTGGCTGGTTTTGATTGTTCGGCGGGGTTATGGCGTGATCTTTTCCTGGGCATAGTTGAGATGGAAGCCTTGGAGGCTCGTGAAAGCGGATTGCCTGATGTGCCGGTATGGTTGATGGCCGGCTCGCACGACCCGGTCAGCATGGGCGGCAAAGGCTGTCGACAATTGGCCGATCGTTATCAAGCTGCGGGTTTACGGGACGTGAATGTCACGCTCTATCCACAAGGGCGCCACGAAATGCTGAATGAGCGTAATCGTGACGAAGTCTATGCCGATTTCACAGCGTGGCTGGGCAAGCGCTTCACGTGAAACGCAGGGGTCCAAGTCGTGGATAGCATCTTTGAACAGGTTCTTAACCATTGCGCTTGAACAAAGCCAGAGCTTTCTCGCGTTGCTCGGCATGGTCAACGATGGGTAGCGGGTAGTCGTTACCTAGCTGCACCCCCGCACCTGTCAATACCATCGGCTTGGCCAGCCAGGGTGCGTGCAGGTCATTTGTGGGCATGGCAGATAACTCGGGTACATATCGACGGATGAATTTACCTTCCGGGTCGAACTTCTCGGACTGGCTGACCGGGTTGAAGATGCGAAAGTAGGGCTGTGCATCACAACCTGTGCTGGCAGCCCATTGCCACCCTCCATTGTTGGCGGCGAGATCGAAGTCGATCAGCTTCTCGGCGAAATAAGCCTCACCCCAGCGCCAATCTACAAGCAGGTCTTTTACCAGGAAGCTCGCGGCAATCATGCGTAGACGGTTATGCATGAAGCCGGTCTGATTCATCTGTCGCATGGCAGCATCGACGATAGGGTAACCAGTACGACCTTCGCACCAGGCTGCGAACAGTGTGGGGTCGTTGGGGAAGGGCAGGTCGACGTAAATAGGCTTGAAGGCGTGGTGTACCGCATCGAGCCGATGCCAGAGAATCTGGTGAAAGAAGTCGCGCCAGATCAGCTCATTAAGCCAGCTCATGCTGCCGGCTGTCCCACGTTGCCATGCATAGGCAGCTAGCTGGCGTATCGACACCGTGCCAAATCGTAGATGTACGCTGAGGTACGAAACACCTTTCACGCCAGGGAAGTCCCGAGCGTCCTTATAGCGATCGATACGGTTCTGGAAGTCCGCGAATAGCGCTTCTGCACCTGCCGGGCCGGGCCGTATACCGAGTTCAAGTAGATTTGTCCGCTCAAACCCAAGTTCTTCCAGGCTGGGCATGCTCTCGGCGCTTCTTTGCGCCAGATGATGCTGATAGCGTGCTACGGGATACGCCTGCAGATAGAAAGGGTCGAGTTTTTTCAGCCATGCGTTCTTGTACGGGGTAAATACAGTAAAGAAACTACCGGCTTGGGTCAGGACTTCGTCGCGTTCAAAGATCACCTGATCTTTGCTGGTGTGAAAGGCAATCTTCAGCTTGGCCAGTGCAGCAGCTACCTGTTTGTCACGGGTGATCGCTGCGGGTTCGTAATCATGATTGGTGAACACTGCATCTGCACCAAGTTCTTGCGCTAAACGTGGTATTTCGGTTTCTGCAACTGCATGACGTACGATCAGATCGCTCCCATGATTTTGTAACTCCGCCTTTAGCGCAGCGATCGTTTCCCAGATGAATTCCACCCGTCTGTCGGCGCGTGGCAGAGGGTCTAGGATGGTACGGTCGAATACAAACACTGGAACAACGTGCTGCGTCTGTTTAAGCGCATGGTAGAGCGCTGCGTGGTCATGCAGGCGCAAATCGCGGCGTAGCCAGACCAAGGCGGTGGAGTAGGATGGCATGGATCAGTCAATTACTTGGGAAGGGCAAGCATAGCTGCTTGTTCGCGGGCTGGGCAGCCATCACGGCAAGATGCAAAGTCGTGTGCGATAATTCGGACCATGGAAGCTATAAACCTCAGTCGTCAATTTCTCATTGCCATGCCTGCCATGGCAGATCCGATCTTTGCCAAGTCGCTTGTCTATGTATGTGACCACAATGCCGAAGGTGCGATGGGTGTGATTGTTAACCGCCCTATCGGTATGGATATCCGTACTTTGTTCGAGCAGGTCGACATCGAATTGCAGCGTGAGGATGTAGCGGAGCAGCAGGTCTACTTTGGCGGGCCGGTGCAGACTGACCGAGGTTTTGTATTGCATCAGCCCTTGGGGAATTGGCAGTCCACGATGTCGGTAGAAGATGATCTGGGTCTGACGACTTCCAAAGATGTATTGTTGGCAGTGGGTAGTGGTGCAGGGCCGGAACGTCTGTTTGTTACGCTGGGTTATGCCGGGTGGGAAGCGGGTCAACTGGAAGGTGAGCTGGCCCAGAATGCCTGGTTGACGGTCGAAGCTGACATCGAAGTGGTATTTGGCCTGCCAGCCGAACAACGCTATGAAGCTGCGTTAAAGCTCTTGGGTATCGACATGGCCATGTTGTCCGATACAGCAGGGCACGCTTGAATCCATGAGTGGTTATGTCATCGCCTTCGACTTCGGTGAAGTCCGCATCGGTGTGGCCGGTGGCAGCGCCGAACTAGGCATTGCTACACCGCTTGCCACAATAACAGGCAACAGCAACGACGAGAAATTTGCCGCTATCGGTAAATTGATTGCTGAGTGGCAACCTACCCAGCTGGTTGTTGGGCTACCCAGCCATCTGGATGGTACTGAGCACGAACTCTCCCGACTCTCCCGTACCTTCGCCAATCGGTTGCATGGCCGGTTCAATCTACCTGTTGCCTTGATGGATGAGCGGCTGACTTCTGTGGAAGCGGAAGGCATGCTCAGCGAAGCGCAGACTTTTGGTAGAAAGCGTAAACAGGCGATCGACCAAGTAGCTGCAATGCAAATATTGCAGGCTTGGTTTGATTGCCAGAGTGAAGGCTAGCGCTTGATGATTGATTTTGTGTTTCGTCATGCCTGGGGCCGTTTGGGAAAAACGGTTTATGTGCGTATCGATAAGACACAGCTACATTTGCAAGAAGTAGAAACAGGCAAGTTTTTGGAAGTGAAGTTGTCAGACGATGGAGTCAGCGCGTTTGGCCACCCACGTACTATGTTGGCGGATTTTACGCTCGCCGAGCGTGTGCTGAGTGAATCGCTGATTCAGCTTGGCCGGCCGTTTTTTGGCTACACCTCAGTACTTATGCATCCGCTGGATAGATTGGAAGGCGACATTACCCAAATTGAAGCAAGGGCATTGAAAGAGCTTGGATATAGTGTTGGTGCACGTCGTTGTGTAGTGTGGGTAGGGCGGGTATTAACTCAACAGGAATTGGTTAGATGGCAGTTCCCCACTATGGGTGGGCAGGTTTGTGACTGAGTGCTGATACTTCTATGTCACGTAGGCATAGTTTGTAAGTGATGGAATAAGTAATAGCCAAGCGATTGTGTGCGGCTTTGAGATGCCAACCTAAGCGCGGGCGGAATCTAGTGAAAGGCATCGCCGGATGTACAACCCCCAACTGAATCAACACGGTGAGCTGATTCATCTGCTCAGCACCGAAGGTTTGCCGGCGCGTATTTTGCGCCAGATTCTCGATAAAGCCGCGAGTTATGTGGCTGCTGGCGAAGCCGGTGAAAAGAAGCACGCTGATCTTGCTGGTAAAAGCGTCTTCAATCTTTTCTTCGAAAACTCGACCCGTACCCGTACCACCTTTGAGATAGCCCAGAAGCGGCTATCGGCCGATGTCCATAGTCTGAACATCCAGGCCAGTTCAACCGCCAAAGGCGAGACACTGCTTGATACGATCCATAACCTTGAAGCCATGGGCGTGGATATGTTTGTGGTGCGACATGCCGAGTCGGGTGCACCTTTTCTGATTGCTAATCATGTGAAGCCCGGTGTGGCAGTGGTGAATGCGGGCGATGGGAGGCATGCCCATCCTACGCAGGCGCTCTTGGACATGTATACGATCCGCCATTTCAAAGGAGACTTTCAGAACCTGACGGTGGCGATAGTCGGCGATATTTTGCACAGCCGCGTCGCGCGTTCCCAGATTCATGCCCTTACGACGCTTGGTTGCCCGGAAGTACGGGTGATCGGCCCCAAGACCTTGCTACCGCGCGATGTTGAACAGCTTGGCGTGCATGTGTTCCACGACTTGAAGGAAGGGCTTAAAGGTGTGGATGTGGTAATTGCATTGCGCTTACAGAACGAGCGCATGAATGGGGCGCTGCTACCCAGTGCTAATGAGTTCAACCAGTTCTACGGGTTATCCAAGGAAAAGCTGGCCCTGGCCAAGTCCGATGCCATTGTGATGCATCCTGGTCCGATGAACCGTGGTGTGGAAATCGACTCATCGGTAGCTGATGGCGCCCAATCGGTAATTCTTGATCAAGTTACGTTCGGCATTGCAGTGCGCATGGCCGTGATGAGCATTTTGTCGGGGGCCCGCGCATGAATATCCATATCCAGAATGGTCAGGTTGTCGACCCTGCAAGTGGTTTCGATAACGTTACCGACTTGTACCTTAGCCAAGGCCGCATTGCTGGTATTGGTAATACACCTCCCGGTTTTCACGCCGAGCAGACGATCAATGCCAAGGGGTTGATTGTGATCCCAGGTTTGGTTGATTTGGCTGCCAGGTTGGGCGAGCCCGGCGGAGAGCATAAGAACAAACTGCAGGCAGAACTGCGGGCTGCGGTAGCAGGTGGTGTAACCACTTTGTGTGCCATGCCGGATACCAAGCCCGCATTGGACCAACCGAGTCTGGTACAGATGCTACGCCAGAAAACCGAAGCGCTTGGATTGGCCCGGGTTCTTCCACTAGGCGCGTTAACGCGAGGGCTGGAAGGCGCAGAATTGACCGAGTTTGCCAAGCTGCGTGAAGCAGGCTGTGTCGCCTTCAGCCAAACCGATGCACCGTTGGCGGATACCCGTGTGCTTTATCGTGCCATGCAATACGCCGCTACCTACGGCATTACCTTGCGTCTACGGCCGCAGGATGTGCGGCTGTCTGCTGGTGGTGTGGCCCACGATGGCCAAGTGGCGACCCGATTGGGCTTGCCGGCTATCCCTGCAGTAGCCGAGACGGTGGCGATTGCCATGATTGTTATCTTGATGCGTGACAGTGGTGCCAGCGTGCATCTGGAGCGCGTTTCCACCAGCGAAGGGTTGGAGATGATCGCTGTGGCGCGTGCCGAAGGGCTCCGGCTTACTTGTGATGTCAGTATCAACCATGTCCACCTGGCAGATATCGATATCGGTTATTTCGACAGCAATATGCGTCTTGCCCCGCCACTACGTAGCATTCGCGATCGTGATGCTATCCAGCAAGGTTTGGTCGATGGTGTCATCTCTGCCATTTGTTCCGACCATACGCCGGTTGGGAACGACGATAAGCTCTTGCCATTTGGTGAAGCCGCACCCGGGGCGACAGGACTGGAACTATTACTGCCCCTTGTATTGACATGGGCAGCACAAAAGCAGGTTTCCTTGCCGCGTGCTTTGGCGAAGATTACCTGTGAGCCTGCAATGCTGCTGGGATTGGAGGTGGGGCAAATTAAAGTGGGAGCGCCTGCCGACCTGTGCATTTTCGACGCACATGCAACATGGCGTGTCGCAGCGGAAACGCTAGTCAGCAGTGGTAAGCACACGCCGTTTGTTGGTACGGAATTGCGTGGTAGAGTCCGGCATACCTTGGTGGGTGGGCAAGTTGCCTACACCGCACCGAGTGCAGCGTGAGTCTTAGAGCCGCTAACAAAGCCCTTCCGGCGTTGTTGCGCAAGCTTGCCATACCCACGTACTGTCTACGCTTGTGCGCCTAGCCAGAATCGCTTCACTGGATTTTGTTAGCGACTCTTAGAACCTGCTTACGATCTTACTGCGCAGCTGTGATCTGGGTTTATGTGCTGCTCGAAATCTTCGTGTACTCAAGTACACTCGGGTTTCTGTGCTGCACCCTGCTGACAACTGCTCGTGACAGATCGTAAACAGGCTCTTATGCCAAGTCATCGACCCTAGCTGTAACGATCCCAACTGATTTGCGAGGAACACGCCAATGTCCGATATCGATACCCTATTCAAACAAGCTGCCGATGATGTCACCAAGCTCTCCGAAGCGCCGGATAACTCCGTCAAGCTCAAACTGTACGCTTTGTACAAGCAAGCCAGCGAAGGCGATGTAAAAGGCGACAAACCTTCTATGTTTGATTTCGTTGCTGGTGCCAAGTACAACGCCTGGGCCGAATTGTCTGGTACAGATAGCGCAGCAGCCAAGCAGAAGTATGTCGACTTGGTAGAAGCACTGAAAGCCAAGGAATAAGCCTTAGCGTAAGTAAATAACAACGCCGACTTTGTAGTCGGCGTTGTTATTTAGATGGCTCAAGCAGTATTTGAGCTAGAAATTCAGTTTTTAATTCACCAATTCCCGCCAGGTAACACGTTCAAGACGAACCCCGCAGCCTGGTGCTGCATTCCCGATTTTACTGTCTATGGATTCACTGCCCTGATTGGCCGAGAGGTATATACCCTTAGTGGAATTATCCTGGCTACAGTCACTACCACCTCTGCCGCTGCTTTCTCCGCCGGCATTGGTATCCATATCGACACCGCCATTTTTAGAGTAGGCGACATTATTTCTATGCCAGTTGTTTTCCTTTGCAGTTCCACTGGCAGACTTTTGTCTAATACTGGTATCAGTAGTTAACGTAATGGTCGATTCTTTGTCAGCCATAAACATTGGGTCTTTGGGAATGCCATCTACTCTATATCCACTGGGGTAATGGTCTTCTTTCCCAAATTTTATCAAATCACCTACATCTGACTTCCCATTACCATTTTGGTCGAGAAAAGCATATTTAATTTTACGCTTTGTCCGGACGGTTGATCCTGTCAACGCATCCAAGGCCATTATCCAGCCTTTACTGGGTGAAGCGCAGGTTTGTGTTTCTGTTGCGGCTTGTGGAATACCTGTACCAAACATGATTCGGCGACCATGCAATTGCGGTTCAGAAACAAGCCTCTCATAGGAACTAAATTTAATAAACCACCCTTTCGAAGTTGGGGGTTCAGCTTCCAAGTCAATAGGGTTATCTGTAACAGCACGGTAGCTACCGTTTGAAATGAGCTTTTGTTCTGTTAGATCTCCTATATTTACTTTATCTTTATTTTGTAGATCATCTAATACACCGAAGAAATAATGTTGGGTGCTATCTTGTCTATCTTGATTCGTCAGTAGCCTACCGGTACCAAAGAGAACAAGGTAACCTTTAAATCCTTTGTCATTTTCCCGAAAGAAATTCTCGGTACTTGCTTTGCCTCTTACAGGCAATATACGGGGCGCTTGAATAATAGGTTCTTCTTTGGGAGTTTGAAATATTGGTTTCACAGATGCTGAAGATACACCACTGGTTAGGTCAAATCGCCACATTGTGCCATTTTCGTCCCCTGCGTATACGTAATCAAGCACACCATCAAAATCAGCGTCTAATCCCCTAGGTGAGGATAATCCTGTACTTTTCCTACCGCCAGCTTCGTTTACTTCTATCTTTCTGATCAAATCGCCAGAGTCGGCATTTAGTATGTATAAAGCCGATGAATTTTCCTTCTTAACTTTGGCTGAAGAATCAAAGTTATTTTCATAGCCATTCGCTAACACTACGACAGGGGTAAAACTGTCCGACCCTGTTTTTACGCTATAAATGAAGGGTGTGCCAAATGTATATCCAACATCAGCATCATTGGATTTGTTCCATTCCCAGCGTACCGTACTTTCTGGGTTCTTAAAATTGTCCTGACTTGTCACATCCAATGCAAAATAACCTCTACCGCCTTGCCCTAACCCGCTAACCAGAATAGTTTTCCATCGTCCATTGACTTTAATATCTTGCGTAACTGAAGGTCCGCTAACATGATATACATGAGGATTATTCCCCTTACCATAGTTGGGGTTAGTTAGTGTTTTCAGCTTTGGATAAACCATAGATGGGATATAGCCAACCACCTCTTCCATTTCTGGCAAGTGATTTGGATTAGTAATGGGCTTGGAAGTATCAAAGCCATGCATCATCCCATCATTAGCACCGATAAATACCATGCCCCGACCGGAGTGTTCTTTTTTGAAGTTCTCGTAACTGGAATCTAATGATTTTCCTATTGGTTTGCCAACAAATACAGGTTTTGTATCTATAAAATCGCCAAGCAAAGTAGAGCGTATACGCTGACCTGCTACTGGATGCCCCCTAAGAAAATTAATTGTTTCTACTCGATCTTTATGATCACTTCCTAAGGCGGCTTGCTGGTCTTGTGTCATTGTCCCCAAGCTGCCCTCAGTAAACTCAAATCGATTAAATTTACCCCTATCTGTTGCTGAGTATATTTTTCTCGAGGCCTGCTTAGTTAGTGAGGCACCTGCTTCCTGCATTGAGTCTCTATTAATCACACCCTTATGAAATGAATACCGTTTTAGTTCGCCATACCAACCTTTTGAGTTGAATCCTGGCAGATAAAGGAAGTTATTATCCGATTTGGCATTGGCTTCTACTGCTAAACCACCTGCATTGGAATTCTGGTCGATAATACTTGCGACCGCATTGGAGAGAGACTCTGCAAGTTTCTCTTCATTTTCTTTGTCTGAGCCATGGCTAATGGTGTAATACTTGCCACCGGCTTGTTCTGCAGCATTTTTTAATAGTGACGAATCAATTCTAAACCCCACAACGTAAGATGTTACATTTTGGATTTCAAATTTCTTCTCATTAAAAGATTTTCCCTCCAAGTCGTTGGAATTTGTATTCCGCATGTCCTGTTGATACATGAATTTAGTCAGTTGGGAAAAATTATGTGAATGCTGGCTCCAGTCCACATTATTAATGACAGCTCGATTTTCGATATTATAATTAGTTAGGGCAGGGTCTTCGGCTGCTGGTTTTAGGTTTGTATCCCAACTAGGTTCTCCATCGGAGATAATGATCTGGTAATTCTTTTGGCAACGATATTTAATGGGTGAGTCATAAGATTCCCCATTATTTTTCTCGTATGCAGAGGTCATGCCTCGCCAATATCGCGATAGCTCATATGTTGACGCTGCAAGAGGGGTACTATTATCCGGATATAAGTCATCGATTTCTTTTAGAAGCTCATCAAATTCTTTTTTATTTGATCTGTTTTTTATTGGTGACTGTAATATGCCTGCTCCAGTGCGTTTTACATCTACATTATCAAATGTAAACAACCCCCAGTTTAGATTCTTATTTTTTTCCTCACTTACCAATTTAGAAAGTACTCGTCTTGCTATGCCAATACTCCCGTTGTTAGCGCACTTTGGATAAGCAGGATCGCCAGGTTTGCATTCACTTCCCGTTGGCATCCATGCACTCATACTTGTGGATGTATCCACAAACAACATAATGTTAGGCGTAACCCCAGAATTTAATATGAGGGGATTGGATGGATAAGGCTCATCTGCAAATGCCATCAACGGGCTAATTGATAGTGCCAAACAGACATAGTTAACAACTTTTTTCCTGCGGTACTGCACTTGCATCTTAACTCTCCGAAAGCACAACTAATGCCCATGGGGTGCATGTAAATACGTGCACATGTCTATGGGCTTGGATATCTACTGGCAGATACGTTCAATTTAGTATGGGAGCATATTTTATGTGTTGTGGCTAAGGACGAAACGAAGCAGATATGCCAATTGACATGCCGCTAAGATTAGAAGTGATGTGTAAAACAATATAAAATAGCTATTCGACATGAAAAGCTGGCGGGGCTTCGTTGTAGATATAAAATATTTAATCCATTTGGAATATTGTGAGGTTGATGCTGGAAATACCTTTCACAAGGTGAAAGATAGTGAACAGATTTAACGCAAAGAGGGAAGGGTATGCTGCCGATTGGGCGTTGAAATATGTTTTAGCGTACAGATTAATTGTTCAATGCCAATAATTTGCAGGGTTAGGTATTGATCTGTATAGCTACCAGCCAGTGTACGTTTGATGATTTGGGATAATTTAAGACCAGAATTACTTGCAGCTTTTACTATTCGTTAGAACCTGTTCACGATCTTAGGGTCTGTCAGTAATTTCGTGTTCAAGGCATATCATGCTCCCAAGGAGAATGTATGCCTCGCAAACCGAAAGCCAAGCCGGTGGAATTGCCGGCAATTCCCGCCGAGCTCCTAGCTCAGTTCGGCA
>NZ_JBQXDJ010000046.1:0-35179 GCF_052601015.1 Chitinimonas violaceus
CGGATTGGATCTGGTTCTACAATCACGAACGCCCTAACATGGCCTTGGGCGGTATTACCCCAATACAGCGGCTGGCCATGGTCGCATAGCGCTACTTCTGACTCCCCTTAAAAATGGGGGGATTACCATTCCGCCTTTGGCATTGATCGCACTGGGCTCAGCAATGGGCATTTTGGGTGCTCAGTTCATTGAAGTGTGGCTTAAGCGCCAAATTACCAAGATGGGAGGTGGGGAATGACAGCCATGCTGACACCAAATTTCAGCTTGTCTGAGCTGACGGTGAGTGACACAGCGACGAAACGGGTTTTGGACAATACACCACCTGATGTAGTACTACCCCGCCTTCGCACGCTTGCCCTCACCATGGAAGCAGTACGCGCCCACCTGAACCACGCGCCAATTATTGTCAGTAGCGGCTATCGTTCTCCCGCGCTAAATATAGATAGTGAGTGGAACAAACACCTCTGCACATTGTGAAGGGTGGGCCGTGGATTTCATTGCGCCGAAGTTCGGGACGCCATTGTCGATCTGCCAGCTATTGGTCAACCTGCCGGATTTCCGGTTTGATCAGCTGATTTACGAGGGCTCTTGGATACATCTGAGCATCGACCCGCGGCAGCGGCAGCAAGTGCTGACGATGCGAGATGGGAAGTACTTACCTGGATTGGTTACAATCGACAATTGAGATTGGAGACTGTCAAATTAATGCATTGGGGTATCAAACTGATACAACTTGGCTTACTTGATTAGTAAACAGTTCGTTAGGGGAAATGAGCGGTTAGAAAGCAGCACGTATAGGTCTACTAGCCCTTTCCCTTATGGTCCAGTCTGAAAAAATTTACTTAGCTGACTGTCGAGAACAGCTTTCTCTGCAGTTTCCGAATCGGTGCAGTGTGGTTTCGTCATATCTGACAATTTCACACAAGACTCACCAAGAATGTATTTCTTAGGTGCATCCCCCGAACCATTCGATATTCCGCTTCGCGTAAGATTATCTCTTCCGCTCCTATCTGATACTTCGCTGGGTGTTAGGCACCTATAGTTCTCATACACTCCCGTTACGCAAGGTGGCGGGCCAGATATTATTATCTGATTCCCGTCCTTGAAATACCGAGTCGTCTGAGTGACCAAGGCAAGGTAATTACTGGGGCTAAAGTTATATGGGGGAGAGTTAGGCTGAGCAGAAAGACCTTTCCAAACGCCTTCCTTACCCTGGATATGCCTAGGAGCATTGGAGGCATCTTCCGCCCAAACAAAAAGACTCAATGTATACAACGCCAATGGTAGTAAGTAGATTTTCATCATGAACTAATACTCCCATCACATTTTGGCACTGTGTAGTAACAAATACCGATAGTGACTGGCAAAGCTATCCATTGCTCAAGGCAAGGGAGTTTGACGCAGTTTCAAACCTTGAGTGAGTACATCTGCAAGTGTTGTCGATACGGCATGAGAAGTACGTTGCTTGGCTGAAGAGGGAACTAGCAGAGTGAAGGGAAGAAAAAGACAAAGCCCGTCAGTCTGAACAGACTACGGGCGTAGTTTTACTACAACAATTTTTGGTTCGCTAAAGATTGCCTACGAAGAACCAGAAAAAAATGCTGGCAAAATGTTGTCATTACCCAGTCCAAATAGGTACAAAACAGGCATAAAAATGACAACATCGAAAAACTAAGTCGTTGATTTTAAACGACATTATGGCGGAAAGGGGGGGATTCGAACCCCCGATAGGCTATTAACCTATACACGCTTTCCAGGCGTGCGACTTAAACCACTCATCCACCTTTCCGCGAAGCCGCGCATTATGCCAAAACCGCTCAGCCTCTGCAATTGAAAAGGCAGACTATTTTGGTGGGTGAAGGTTGCTGGTCTTGGCGTGCAAGCCACATTCCTTGTTTTCTGGGTTCTCCCACCACCAACGGCCGGCACGTATGTCTTCGCCAATAGCGATGGCTCGGGTACAAGGGGCGCAGCCGATACTGGGGTAGTGTTGGTCGTGTAAAGCGTTGTAAGGGACTCGATACGCCTTGATATAGGCCCAGACTTCTTTTTCTGTCCATGCCAATAACGGATTGAATTTCTGCAGGCCATTACTGGCATCCCACTCTTCCTCTGACATGTCTGTTCGGGTGGTGGATTGTTCACGGCGTAAGCCTGTTACCCAGGCTCGCATGCCCGCTAGGGCGCGAGCTAACGGTTCGAGTTTGCGAATATGGCAGCAAGCCTTACGTGCCTCGACGGAATGATAGAAACCGTTGATGCCTTGTGTGTTGACATAGGCCTCTATCAACTCAGCGCGAGGAAAGAAAACTTTGATGGACTTGGTTGGATAAGTCTCCGCTGCCTGTTGCATCAATGTGTAGGTTTCGGCTGGCAGACGTCCCGTGTCCAGGCTGAATATATCGATACCAATACTGTGACGGGAGATTAGGTCGGTCAGCACCATGTCTTCTGCCCCCAATGAATTGGCGAAGACTGCGGGATGGAATTCTTTGGCTATACGTTGCAGCAAGCCCAAGCTATGCGCCAGTTTGGCTTGCAGCGTCGGGCTATGCGCGCTGTTTGTGTTTTCCATGGTTCGGGTTCCATGTGGTGATGTTGAGGCAGCCCCTTATGTTTTGTAATGGCAATGTAGGGTAGATCTGCGTCAATTGCGGGGTCTGAGAATCTGTTCAAAATCTGTGACGAGCAGCTGTCAGTGGGGCACAGAGCAGCATAGAAACCGGAATGTACTTAGGTACATGAGGATTTCGAGCAGCACATAAGTCCTGATCACAGTTGCGCAGTAAGGTCCTGAACAGGTTCTGAGGCCGATCCGATGATCAAGCGGATATGAGTAATAAGCTCATGTTATCGGTCTCACCAAATAAGCAATAAAGACTGTTGTGTTAAGATTTTATAAAGCTCAGTTATTTCAAAATCAGTGCTACCAAGCCAAGCCGCAGGGTTTGGCAGGTGCCTTCCATGCTTAAGGTGGGATATGAAGCTGCAACAATTGCGTTATCTCGTGGAGGTGGCCAAGCAGGGCCTGAATGTGTCGGAAGCGGCGGAAGCGCTGCATACCTCACAACCCGGTATTTCCAAGCAGATTCGCTTGCTGGAGGACGAGCTGGGTGTGCAGGTGTTTATCCGCAACGGGAAACGTGTGGTGGATGTAACGGCGCCGGGTAGGGAGATTCTGCGCATTTCGGAACGTATTCTGCGCGAAGCCAAGAACCTCAAGCGGGTAGCAGAGGAATTCGTCAACGAGGAAGAGGGCAGCTTGGTTATCGCAACCACGCATACTCAGGCCCGGTATGCATTGCCCGCCACGATACGCAGTTTCATGCAGCGATACCCGGGGGTAAAACTCTCCATCAAGCAAGGCAGCCCTACGCAGATTTGCGAGTTTGTATTGGATGGTTCTGCCGATATCGCGATTGCTACCGAGGGTATCGACCAGTTTCCGGAGTTGATCAGCCTGGATTGTTATCAGTGGAATCGCAGCATTATCGTGCCTGATAACCATCCCTTGCTCGAACTGCGTCGCAACGTCACTTTGGCCGATGTGGCAGCGTACCCCATCATCACCTATGACTTTGCTTTTGCCGGCCGCTCCAAGATCAATCGTGCGTTTGAAGCGCAGAACCTCAGCCCGAACGTTGTGTTGACAGCAATCGATACCGATGTGATCAAAACTTATGTGGGGCTGGGCCTGGGTATAGGCATCATTGCCAGCATGGCATTTGACGTACACCGTGACCAAGGGTTGTTCGCGATTGATGCTTCACACCTGTTCGAGCCTTCCACTACGCATATCGGTGTACGGCGAGATGCGTATCTGCGTGGTTACACCTTTTCCTTTATCGAAGGGTTTGCACCCCATTTAAAGCGGCAGGTGGTGGAGCAGGCATTGAATACGCGGGGAGAAGAGTAGGGCTTATGTGCTGCTCGAAAGCCCCCGAAAGGGGGCCGCCGAACGGCTAGGATGCTTCGCACCAAGAACTTCGAAGCCTCTTGTACCCAAGGACAATCCGGCTTCTAATACTGTGTTTCACCCTGCTGATGGGGTTATTAGGTATTTCGGCAAATCAGTCATGAGGAAAAATTGCCGGTAATTTCTTTGCGGGTAATCTGCGCAGGCGGGCCGGCAACATAAGTGGCGAAGCTTTCCTCAAGTCCGCGGCGAACCGCACGCAGCAGTTCGGAAATTCGGGAAGCAAATGGCTGTGCCGCTGGCCCGCCAGGTCCGGGCGCAATGTTAAACGTTGTAGGTAAGAAGACTGAGGCAACAGTGCTCGGTGCCCCGACACCGTTACGCTGAACGCTGAGATTAACAAAACCGGCCGGCGCATTCTGCCGATCGATACGCCAGCCATATGTACCCGTCACATTGGTGGGACCCGGAAGGCCAAATAGCTGGTTCGCTTGGAGTTCTCCTATCGCATTTGAAACACCGGCTTGCGCAGCGGGGGGTAGTGTAGGAAGCGCTGGTCCCGTTTGCGGATAACCAGCCTGTGTGACCCAATTTCGCGTTGTTAATGACATACAAGAACCTCCAATTTGTCGGTTTGATGCATATACAAAAAGCGAAAGGTTTAGCGCCGCATTGAACGTCTTCCAGCACATAGCTTGGTAAGTATCTCTTCAATGTCTGCTGTGCATCGGCGATATGGTGTTGAAAACACCTTTGGAATGCGCATTTACCACCTGCAAACGCCGCTTCCTCTGTTGTTTAAACCTTGTCTCGTTCTAGCTCGCAAGACTTTGAATAGGTTTCAAAAACGTTTTAATGCTTTGTGGCGGTATCCTTTCGAGACTATGTACGTCCACAACGGTCTTCCGTGAACCGATGTGGTTTTTGCCAGACTTGGTTTTACTTCTTTACCTATCAAGAAACGTTAACAACCATCGAGCCTCCGGCCCGTGTAAATGGTTTGAGGCCAAGGCAAACGGGGGCGAGCGTATTGCAACCGGCCTTAAGAAAATCAGGTTGGCGTGGTCTGTATCGAAATAGGAGCACAATGCCTGCAGCACGTTCTTGATGGTGGACGCACAGAGCGTGAAGAACACGGACACGGCAGAATGCAAGGGCTATGACGCAGGCAAGAAGATCTCGGAGATCAACGTCATATAGTGGTGGGTATTCGGGGACTGCCGCATGCTGTTGCGGTTACAATTAAGATTTACGTGCATTCCACTCGGCTAGAAAGATTGGAATCTGCTCCGCAGGCAAAGGTTTGGCAATCCAGTAGCCTTGTATCTCGTCACAGCCGAGTTCAGCCAGGAAGTCCAACTGCGCGGCGTTTTCCACGCCTTCAGCAATCACCTTCAGCCGCAGGTTTTTGGCCAGGCTGATGACCGCGCCTGCTATGGCAGCATCGTCCGGGTCTTCGAGGATATCGATGATGAAGGAGCGATCAACCTTCAGTTTATCGATCGGGAAACGCTTCAGATAAGCCAAAGACGAGTAGCCCGTACCAAAGTCATCCACTGCCAGATGGACACCCATCTGCTTGAGTGTGCTCAGCATCAGAATTGCTTCGTTCAAGTCTTCCATCAGTGTGCTTTCGGTGACTTCCAGCTCCAGCCAATGCGCTTCCAGGCCAGTGTCTTCCAGCGCTTCACGCGTCAGCGACTCCAGCTGTTCGCCAAATTGCCGTGCCGAGACATTGACTGCGACCGGGGCAAAAAGCACACCGGCGTTTTGCCATGCCTTGTTTTGCTTGCATGCTTCCTGGATTACCCATTTACCTAGCGGCATGATCAGGCCGGTTTCTTCGGCCGCCGAGATAAAACGGTTCGGCGGCACAATACCGAACTCCGGATGCTGCCAACGAATCAGGGCTTCCAGCCCAACGACTGCTCGGGTCTTGAGATCAATCTGTGGCTGGTAATACAGCACGAATTCCTGTTTCTGCAATCCCTTGCGAAGATTGTTTTCCAGCAGCAGGAATTCGGTGCTGCGTTGGTTCATATCCTGGGTATAAAAGCGGAAGTTATTGCGCCCGGCTTTCTTAACGGCATGCATGGCGGTTTCGGCGTGTTGAATCAATGCTTCCCGGTTTTCACCGTCATCGGGGTAGACGCTGATGCCCAAGCTCGCGGTAACGGTCAGACTTTGGCCGCCAACCTCGTGTGGAACACAAAGCGCATCGAGCACATGATGCGAGAATGTCGAGGCTTGGTCGGGGCTGTTGATCTGGGGGAGCAGGGTAACGAACTGGTCTGCGCCATATCGGCTTACTGTGCCTTCCTCTCCTGCAATCCGTTTCAGTCTGGTGGCCACAGCCTGCAGGATCTGATCGCCCAGGTGGTTGCCCAGTGAATTATTAATGGCCTTGAAGCGGTCCAGGTCGATGAAAACAATGGCCAGCTGACCAGCCCGACGTTCCGTCCGAACCATGGCCTGGTTGATCCGGTCTGACAGCAGTGCCCGGTTGGGCAGGCCGGTCAGGACGTCGTAGTAGACCAGTTGTTCCACTTGGTGTTCAAAGCGTTGCCGTTCAGTCAGGTCGTTGAGAATAGCCAGATAGTGCTCAATTTCTCCACGACCGTCCCGTACCCGTACCATGGTCTGCCAAGTGGGCACATGGCGGCCATCTCGCCGCCGATAAGTGATTTCTCCCTGCCAGCTGTGGTTGTATTCGAGCGCGTGCCAGACTTCGGCGTAGGGTTGTTCGCCAGTACGCAGGCTGGGTACGAACATTTCGGGTTCGTTGCGTATGGTTTCTTCCATGCTGTAGCCGAGCAGGTGGGTAAAAGCCGGGTTGACCATCTGGATACGACGGGTCGCGCCAAGCATCATCAAGCCTTCCGTCGTATGCTCGAACATCATCATGGCCAGCCGTGCACGTTCTTCGGCTTGCATTTGCGCACTGATATCCTTTGCGCTGAAGAGTGCACCCAGAAATTGTCCACTGCTGTCGGGAACTGGTTCGATACGCACATCAAAACCACGTTGCCCCCCTGCGTGTTGGTCGCGCCATATGCGGTATTGAATGGTTTCGCCGCTTAGTGCTTTTTGTAGGGCGCCGTAGGTAGTGGATTCGTAACGATCGGGGGAAAAGATGGTGCTGGCGTGATGACCGAGCAGGTATTCCTCGGTCATCGACTTGTAATCGCAAGCGGCTTTGTTGGCGAAACGGCAGATCAAATCATGATCAAACACCAGCACTTGCTCGCCAGTATGGCGAAAAAGGGCATCCAGCAGGCCGCGGGTGCTGAAACCATTTGACATGAAGAGACCTCCAGCGAGGATCTTAACTGCACTCTAAACCTAGTCAGTCATCAAAGCGACATGCCATATCGTATCGATCGACTGCATTCCCTTTGATTAATAGCACCTAGCGTAGAATGACTGGCTTACTTCCGAGGTCGCCATGACAGTTACCTTTCCCGACAGCCCCTACCGTCTGCATCAGCCTTTTCCGCCGGCCGGTGATCAGCCGACAGCCATTGCCCAGTTGGTGGAGGGTATCGATGATGGTCTGCGTTTTCAGACCCTGCTGGGTGTGACTGGTTCGGGCAAGACCTACACCATGGCGAATGTCATCGCGCGTACCGGCCGGCCCGCCATTGTGCTGGCGCCCAACAAGACCCTGGCGGCGCAGCTATATTCCGAATTCCGCGAATTCTTTCCCGAGAATGCGGTTGAGTACTTTGTTTCCTACTACGACTACTACCAGCCTGAAGCCTATGTGCCAAGCCGTGATCTTTTCATTGAAAAGGATTCGCAGATCAATGAGCACATCGAGCAGATGCGTCTGAGCGCCACCAAGGCGCTGCTGGAAAGACCCGATGTGGTAATTGTGGCGACTGTGTCTGCCATCTACGGTATCGGTGACCCAAGCGAATACCATCAGATGATTCTGCATGTGCGTGAAGGCGAGAAACTGCAGCAGTCTGACTTGGTCAAGCGTCTGGTACAGATGCAGTACGAGCGTAACGAAGTCGACTTCTCGCGGGGCCATTTCCGGGTACGTGGCGATGTCATCGATGTCTTCCCGGCTGAAAATGCGGACCTTGCCGTGCGTATCAGCATGTTTGATGACGAAGTCGAGTCGATTCAGCTATTCGATCCACTCACGGGCCATATCCGCCAGCGCTTGGGTCGGTTCACCGTTTTCCCTTCCAGCCACTACGTCACACCGCGCCACACGGTGTTGCGCGCGATTGAGACGATCAAGGAGGAACTGCGAACCCGGATGGAATTCTTTCATCAGGAACATAAATTGGTGGAGGCCCAGCGACTGGACCAGCGCACCAAGTTCGACCTAGAAATGCTCCAGGAGATGGGGTTTTGCAAAGGTATTGAAAACTATTCCCGGCATTTCTCGGGTAAACCAGCGGGTTCTCCCCCCCCCACACTGATCGACTACCTGCCTAAGGGCAGTCTGATGTTCATTGACGAGAGCCACGTCATGATCGGTCAAGTCGGGGCCATGTACAAAGGGGATAGGGCGCGTAAGGAGAATCTGGTCGATTATGGCTTCCGGTTGCCGTCGGCGCTCGATAACCGGCCGCTCAAGTTTGAAGAATTCGAAACCATGATGCCGCAGACAGTTTTCGTCTCGGCAACTCCCGCCAACTATGAGGTTGAACATCAGGGGCAGGTGGTGGAACAGCTGGTTCGCCCGACAGGTCTTATCGACCCTGTGATCATGGTGCGGCCGGTGACGACCCAGGTGGATGACTTGATGAGTGAAATCCAGAAACGCACCGCAGTCGGCGAGCGCGTGCTGGTAACGACGCTGACCAAGAAGATGTCCGAGCAACTGACCGATTACCTGCTCGAACACCATATCAAGGTGCGCTACCTGCATTCCGATATCGAAACCGTGGAACGGGTGGAAATTCTGCGTGACCTGCGTTTGGGTGAGTTCGATGTGTTGATCGGCATCAATCTGCTGCGTGAAGGATTGGATATTCCGGAGGTCTCGCTGGTCGCGATTCTGGATGCGGACAAGGAAGGCTTCCTGCGTAGCGAGCGGAGTTTGATTCAGACCATCGGCCGGGCTGCGCGTAACCTGAATGGCACAGCTATTTTGTATGGGGACCGGATTACCGAATCGATGAAGAAAGCCATCGGCGAAACCGAACGCCGCCGCGCCAAGCAGATTGCCTTCAACGAAGCCAATGGCATCACGCCGCGCGGTGTGGTCAAACGCATCAAGGATATCATCGACGGTGTCTATGATAGCGAAGCTGCGGCAGCCGACCGCTTGGAACGTAAGCAAGCCATGTTGCTGGAGGAAATGGATGAGAAAGCACTAGCCAAGCAGCTCAAGACAATTGAGAAGGCCATGATGGAAGCGGCCAAGAATCTAGAATTCGAAAAAGCTGCCGAGCTGCGCGACCAGCTGCATAAGCTACGTGAAAGGGTATTTGGCGCGGCTTGAACGGTCGAACGTGCCGAAGGGTGTGGGGATATTTTCTTTAGTTACTCTATTGCCTCGCCCGCTGAATACGTGATTGCAAGAAGTATCACAGTCCGTAGGGCTGCAGATGCTATTCCTCCTTAGGGTTCGGACCATACTGATTTTCATCGGGCGTGCTGTCCTGTATTGCAAAGATTATCAGGACAATCATGCCGATAAATGGGATCAATAGGATAAGAGACCACCAACCGCTACGGTCGATATCATGGAGTCGTCGTACGGTTACGGCAATAAAGGGAAGGAATATGGCCAAGTTATATATAAGGCTCAGAATGCCTGTCCCATGAATATTCGGGAGATTTGCAATCCTTTCGATGAGCCCGAGCGCAAACCCGATGATTATGTTGAAGAGAATGAACATCCAGAATTCCTTCCGGCGTGCTCTGCCAGAGAACACTGCGTATTTCTTCAGTACTTCCAGATACCAGTTCATGTCTTTCCCTTTCCTAAAGCCAAGTTCAACATACTTGGGGTTCTAGCTGCCGCATGTCAGGCACTTCAAATAAAACCCTTATATATGAATTTGACATATTTCGGTTAGGTGTATTACGGGCGTGAAAGTTCTATTTTTGGCGGGTTTGGATAAGTAATTTCTAATTCTGTTTTAAAAAGAGCCGGTCAATCGTATTTGCGCAGCAAAGCAGCTTCGTGTTTTTCGCGAACACGTGCCACGGCTTGCCAAATATTTCTGGCAGCTTCCGGGTTGTCGGTGACGAATCGTTTGCTGAATAAAAGGAAGTAATCTTTGCCCTGTAACGGTGGGCCGACTTTCTCAAACTGGTCGGTCAAGCCGGCATTCTTCAAATAGCTATCAGCCGAGGGCTCCAAAGTCGCATAGGCGGAGATACGGCCGAGTTTGAGCTTGGTGAAGTTTTCCGGGTAGCCTTTGCCACCATCGTCCACCGTCAAGCCTTTGTCCCGTAATGTCGTGCTCATCACCCAGCCGGTATTGACGCCAACCGGCAGCGTAATGCCATCAAATTTCTGCCCATCCCAGCTCGCGCTTCCGCCTTTCAACCGGTACAGCGCATAGCTGATATGGGTAACACGCTGGCTTGAATCGGGATGGCTGCCATTCATGGGGTAGGCATACAGTTGTGCCCGTTCCCCGGTATACGAAAAGATAAAGGCGCCATCGATCTGGCCATGCTCCAGCTCTTTCAACATGCGTAGCTGTGGCAACCTTTGTAGCTGCAACCGATACCCGGCAGCGGTGACAGCCTGTTGTACCAGTTCGACGGCCAGCCCAGGCGGGTCGGCGACCTTATCGCCCCTGCCCATCAGGAAAGGGGCGGAATCAACATCGACAAAAGCCAGGTTGACGATCTGATGAGGCTCGGCCCAGGCTGATGGCAGCAGGGCAATACTCAGTAGCAGACTGATGATCCAGATGAATTTCACAGCAGTGCTCCGAGGCGAAACCTGCTTATGTTGTATAGGGTGGAAACAAGAGATATGCCTGCATTATCCACTTGTATGCCAGTGGATTTCGAGCAAGGCAGAGCCCCGGATTGCAGCGCTGCAACAAATACGTAAACAGTGAATAGCTAAGAATCTGTTCTAAGTCTCGCGAGCTAGGGCGAAAACAGTCGAGGAAGTGGAGTTTACGCGTGGTAAATGAGCATTCCGAGGCTGTTTTTAACACCGTATTGCAGATGCGCAGCAGACTCTGAACAGGTTCTAAAGACCTGGGTCATTGTCGTTGGCTTGCGTCTGCGCTGTAAACACCCAGTCCGCATAGTGGCTCTTTCCTTTGAAGTCGCTGTCGTTTGGCGCAAACAGGTCGACTTTGATCGGGGAAGCGGTTGATTTGCTGGCGATGGCCATGATGCCGCCATCGGGATGCCGAATCAGCTGCCAGTCCATCTGGCCGGTAATCGGGTCGGGGTAGAGCTGGCGCAGATGGCGCTTCAGTTTGGGGAAGCGGCTGTCAAGCAGCAAGTCCTCCAGTCGTTGTGGGTAACGGCGTTTGCCTGGCGGCATGGCGCGGTAGTAACTGCTGAGTGCCGCCCGGTAGGCTGCACCGGTTTGCAATAGGGTGTCTTCGGCCTGACGGCGTTGTGCGATGCTCCCTAACAGCACCGTTGCGCTGGCAGCTACGCCCATCACAGCCAGAAAGATCAGCAATGCCAGATAGCTGAAACCAGCCTGGCGAGGGAGGAGGGGATTCATAAGCTGGAAAACAGCTTGCCGTCGGCCGTGCTGCCCTCGGCAGTGCTTTTCAGATCGTAGATGCCACTGCCGTGCTCAACTTCCGCGGTGATCAGGTTCCAGGCGCTAGTGCTGTCCAGTACTGGGTCGATGGGCAAACTGCGCAGATAGTGCTTTTCAACCAGTTCATCAAGGCTATCTGGGTAGCGCCCTGTATCGGCATAGAATTTGTCGATGGCGCTGCGGGTAATTTGCAGGTTTTCGCGCAGTACCACCTCCTTGGATTTGTCGATGCTCTGAAAATAGCGCGGCACCGCCAATGTAAGCAACAGGGACACGATGGCCAGGACGACCAGGAGCTCAATCAGCGTAAAGCCACGGGGCGGCTTACCATTTCCTGTAGGGCAAACCATTGAGTCCTTCTCCTTGTGCAAGCGAATACACGTCGTAGACATCCTCTCCCTCCGCTGGATTACTGGCTTCACTGGCATAGCTGCGTTTGCCCCAGCAACGCTCGGCCTCGGAATCGTTGCACCATGGGTCGAGTGGAATTCGGCGTAGAAAGAACAGTTTGCGGCCCGATGGGTTGAGCTGGTCGGGTACGCCATCCACCAAGGTCGTCAAGCTGGGTGGGTAGCCACTGGCGTCTTGCTGCCGCTGGATATGGCCGGCATCGAAAGCCTGCTTGTAGGCATCGATACCAGCTCGGATTTCGCGAAGCGCCTGTTTCAATTCTTGTTCCTTGACTCGCTGCAATGTGACCTGGGCAGAAGGAATCACCAGCGTTGCCAGTACCGACAGAATGGCCAGTGTGACCAAGAGCTCGATCAGACTGAAACCATTCAGGTAGGTTGGCTGGCGCAGGGGCATATCAGGGCGCCAGTTTTAACTGAAAAGCAGACAGAGCCGGCACGAGGCTGCGACCATCCACCGACTGTGGTGTGGCGCTCAGCACGGAAAGCTGGGTTTGGCCTGCTTCGGCATTAATCACCTTGGCGGTGACGGTTGCTACCAGACCTTCGCCCTTGGCGCCGGTGGCACTCGACAACAGGGTGTTCAACGCGACCTGGCCGGGCTCGAGCTGGGTATTGAAGACGGTTTCCCCTTTGGTTTTCAGGAAGTCGCCTTCGTCGACTTTTACAATCTCCAGCACCTTGGGGTCGTAACCAATCACCAGCGGCAAGCCGTTGATGGCCTGGTCTCCCTGGTAGCGCAACTGGAATTCAATCGTGCGGCCTTGGGCTGCGCTATCAGGGCCGGACCAGCGGAATGTGCTGTCCGGCTTGGTAGCGATGGCCTCTGGCACTTCAATAGGCTTCGGTACTATGGGCTGGGCATTGGGCGCTGCACTGGTCAGGGGTGGGGTGGATGTCTCGATCCGTGTACGGCGGAAACTGCTGTCGGTACCCGATTCGAATTCGAGCACATTGGCGTCGGGCCGGCGGACGTTACGAATCAGCCTTGGGGTGATCGACAACACGATTTCCGTTTTGGCATTGTCGTTGTTGTGGCTGCCGAACAAACGCCCCAATAGTGGAACGTCGCCCAGCAACGGTACCTGGTTGATGGTACGGCGGTCTTCGTTGTTGATCAGCCCGGCCAGGACCTGGTTTTCACCGTCGCGTAGGCGCAGCACTGCCGATGCGGTACGCGTGCCGATCTCGTAGGCGCGTGAACTCTTGGTCTCGATCGTTTTGAGGATATTGCTGACCTCTAGCGAGGTCTTGATCGACACTTCATCATCGGGGTAGATGGTGGGTTCGACCTCCAGCTTCAGGCCAACCTCGATATACGAAACCGACTCGGAAGCAAAGCTGGTGCTCAGCGTCGAGGTGATCACCGGTACCTTGCTGCCGATCAGTATCTTGGCTTTTTCGCGGTTATGGGTACGGATACGCGGGTTGGCCAGGAGGTTGGTATCGGTGTTCTGATCCTTGGTATTGATGCTGATCGAGCCGATGTCGCCAGTAATGGTGTCCTGATTCAGGTTGCGCAGTTGCCGGATAGTCAGCTTGCCACCGGTTCCCGACTGCAAGGGTGAGAAATTCAGTTGGTCAGGCCAACGTACGCCAAGCTCCATCAGCTTGGTGCGTTTCACTTCCAGCACTTCCACTTCCAGCATGACCTCGGGCTCGGGCAGATCGTGCAGAGCCACAAGTTTTTCGGCTTGGCGGATCACATCGGGGCTGTCGCGCAGCATGACCATATTGAGTTTTTCATCCACCACGATGTCCTTGGCGCGGATGATAGTCTTCATCGTGGCTGCCACCGCCTTGGCCTCGGCATTGGAAAGGTAGAACGTCCGCACCATGACAGGCTGGTAGTCCTTGCGTTTGGCCTGTGTATCTGGGTAGATCAGAATGGTGTTGGCATCGAGCACGCGCTGCTCCAGCTGGTTGCTGAGCAGGATCATATTGATGGCGGATTCGACCGTGCTGTTCTTGAGGAATATCGAGGTACGCTGGTCGGTACGTACGTCCTTGTCGAACAGGATGTTCAACCCGGAAGTACGGGCAATCAGGTCGAACAGGGTCTTCAGCGAGGTATCTTTGTATTGCACCGTGATCGGCTTGCGATACGCCGTGGCCAGCCCGGATTGCAGGCTGCGCTGACTCAGCTTTTCTTCGATCTCGCGTAATAGCGCCTGCGCAGGCGCATGGTTGGGTTGCTCAGCCAGGATGCTGCGCAGGCGGCTTTGCGCCATATCGGCGTCCTGTTTCTTCCAGGCTTGCTCTGCATCGGCATAGAGTGCGGTGCGGCGGCGTTCGGTGATGATGCTTTGCATGCCGGCAATCGCGCGTGGATGACGGCCGTCCAAGGCCAGGACTTGCTGATAGTGACGCTCGGCTTCGGCGAAATCCTTTGCGGTAAGGGCGAGCTCGGCCGCGGTCAGTCTGTTGCCGACAGTGGCGTCACGTGCATTCAGATAAGCCATGCGGTACTCGGCCGATTCGGGCGCCAGATCGCTGGCCTCTTTGAGTTTACTCAAACCAGTCGTGACGTTCCCCTCATTCAACATGCGCCGGCCGTCCCGGTACGCGGTCTGGGCGGCACAGCCAGCAAGGCAAAGCAAGGTGGTCAACAGGGTGATGCGACGGCCATACGAGGCGTTTCTACTATTCAACACAGAAAAACTCATTCTTCGCCTTGTCCGATGGCTAGGGTTTGTTTGGCTTCAAGTGGCAGGAAGGTCAACGTCAGAAGGGTGGGTTTGATCTCATCGACCCAGTAAGCCCCCAGCAGCGTGTCGCCGATATGGACGACCAGGGTCTGATCAGCGCTTTCCAGATACACCTCCCAACTTTGGCCATCGAACTGCTTGCCGATGAACTGGAAAGGCAGCGGCGGGGCGACCTGTGCTGGAGGTGGGCTAACAACCGCAGGGGCGGGCGGCGCAACTGCTGCAGCTGCTTTGGGTTTGGATTTGGCCGGGAAGAGGTTGGCCTCATCCTCTTCTTCATGCATCAGACTGGCGCGTGGCAGTAAGGCGGCGATCTGCGTGTTCTCGGTTACAGGTTTACGCACAGGGGCAGCATCAGCCGGTTTTCTTGCACTTTGTTTGAAAGTGGCGGCATTGGCGGTCGGCGCTGCCTTGTCCCCCCAGAAGGCGAGATAGGCGGCAACGATCAGGAGTCCGGTCATGACCATATGACGGGGTTTCAACGGCGTGCCTCCTGTTGTTCCGGTTGTGGTGGCGTGTCTTCGAGGCGCGACCAGATACTGATCTTCAATGTGGCCTTGAGGATGTCAGCCTCGGCGTTCTCGCGTTTGAAGCTGATGTCGTCGAGTGAGAGATTCGGTTTGCCGCGCAGCATCGCTTCAGCCAGATCGCGTATATCGGGGTAGTTGCCCACCAGGGGCAGGACAATCTGCAAGCGCTCCAACCCGGCATTACGTTGTTGGTTCACGCTGTAATCGGCTTCGGCGATATCCCAGCCCTCGTCGGCTGCGATCGCGAACAACTCGGTGAGGGCATGGTTACGAGTTTTGGCTGGCGTGAGCACCTGGTACAGCGCTGCCAGTCTCGCGGTATCACCGTGTGCGGCAGATTGAGTCTGCGACGAGGCAATGGCTGGGTCTGTCTTGGTTCGTGCCGATCGTGCTGCAAGATCGACTTCATGCCGCTCTGCCTGCAGGGCCATCAGCCAGCCTATGGCAGCGGCCAATAGCAATACCCAGCCAGTTAACGCCACCTTGCCTTGGCGTAGCAACCAGATTTCACCGAGCAAGCGCAGGCTGGAAAACCACCCAGGTAAGCGAATCGCACTTTTCATGGTTGGGCTACCTGCGCGACAAAATCGAACTGCACTCGTCCACCAGCGACTTCCTCATTGCTACGGTGCTTGCGCAACTGTACATCCATGAAGAAACCCGATGCCCGCAATGCCTCTATGTAAGCCAGCATGGTCTGCACATCATCGCATTCGGCCGATACGTTGACGGCACGGTTTTGGGCGTTGGGTACTATCGACAGCAATGAAACCTGGGGCTGCGCGGCAGCTTCGAAGGCCGCGAACCAATCGACCCAGGGCAGATTGAGCTGATGCACCGCCTCGTTGACGGCCTTGACCTGGGTCGAAGGCAGCTTGGGCGTAGTGGATTTGACGGGGCTGCTCTGAAAGAAAGCGGCCTGCATCTTGGCTTGCAGGGCTTGTTCCAACACATGGCTGCGCTGTTCGCTTTGCCAAAAGCGTCCCAGTGCCAATAACAACGCCAATGCAGCGACAAGCCAGATAAGACGCAGGATAGGGTGCTTACGCTGCCACTGACTGGGGATGGAGAGATTGGCGGTGCGTGAGAAATCGATGGCCAGGGGCTTCATGGCGCAGCTCCCTGGTTGGCCAATTGCAGCGCGCTGGCAGGGTGGCTGGGGTTGGCGTATTGGCCCAACCGGCAGGATTGCCAGTCACCAAAGGTATCGCCTCGCGGCAGCCAATGGGCATTGCCCAGCCAGCATATCTGTGTCGGCAGTGTGGCTTCGTGTACGGCCAATCGACGTGCCTGGCCGCTGAGTTTGTCGAGCAGTGCATCGTGGCTGGGTGCGGGGCCGACGGGCGCGCAATGCACATAGCGCCATTGGCCAGCCTCAATTGCGGCGTAGGTCAGGTGGGTGCCTTGGCCGAATGCCAGCCATGTCGAATCGGGTAGGGCGTGACAGGTCTGGTTCCAGGCTCGGACAAAAGCAGGAAGGGCATCGTGCAGCAACCAGCCACGTCGTTGCGCCAGTTGCTCAACCGCAGTACACAGTGCTGCCGGCAAGGCACAGGCCAGGAAAGGGCGATCACCAGCCCAGTCGGCTTCAATACGCCAGCTATTGGCCGATTCGCCAAAGAGTTGCTGGAACCTTGCCTGGGCCACTGCACGCAACGTGGCGAGGCTGCTGATATTGGCGGGTGGCTGTACCAACCAGAATCGTGCCAGGGGGTCGGCAATGGTCAGGCGCAGATGTGGGCGGAGCAAGCTGCGTATTGGTTTGGCAGGTAATGCCTGCTCCAGCGCTTGTAAGCCATCGATTGGCGTGGTGTGGCTCAGCAGGGTTTCCGTAGGCGCAGCATGGCCCTGGCTCACGAGCGCCACATTGTCGGCGGCAATGCCGAGCGAGAGGATTTCAGCCCTTAAGCGTGACACGGCGTATCTCCTCCAGCGTGGTATGGCCATCCTTGGCTTGCTTGAGCGCCGCTTCGAACAGGGTTTCAGTGCCGTTACGGCGTGCCACCTCTTTGATCTGGCGGATTGGGGCTTTGTCGACGATCAGCTCGCGTAATTCATCGGTCAAGGTCAGGAATTCAGCGATTGCCCGGCGGCCTTTGTAACCGGTGCCGCGGCAGTCGCCACAGCCACGGCCTTGGCGGAACTGGTAGCCCTTCACGTCTTCCAGCTTCAGGCCCAGCGGCTTGAGCTGGTCGGCATCGACCGTCACAGGCTCGCTGCAATGTGGGCAGTTCATGCGGATCAGCCGCTGCGCCCAGATGCCATTGAGTGCCGACACGAAAGCATAGGGGTCGATACCCATATGGGTGAAACGGCCGAATACGTCGAATACGTTGTTGGCGTGTACCGTGGTAAGCACCAAGTGGCCGGTGAGCGCGGATTGCACGGCGATCTCGGCGGTGTCGGTATCGCGTATCTCACCCACCATGATCTTGTCCGGGTCGTGCCGCAGGATGGAGCGCAAACCACGGGCGAAGGTCAGCCCCTTCTTTTCGTTCACCGGAATCTGCAGGATGCCAGGCAGCTGGTATTCGACCGGGTCTTCAATCGTCACGATCTTGTCGCGGCCATGGTTGATTTCAGCTATCGCACCGTACAGGGTCGTGGTCTTGCCCGATCCGGTCGGGCCGGTGACGAGCACCATGCCATAAGGCTCGCTGACGAGTTGGCGCAGGGTTTCCAAGGCTTCTGCCTCGAAACCCAGCGCTTCAAGCGTGAGCGAGCCGTGTTCGGCCACCATGGCTTGCTTGTCGAGAATACGGATCACCGCATCTTCGCCATGGATGCTGGGCATGATCGACACGCGCAGATCGATTTCGCGCTCGGCAGCCTCGACACGGAAGCTCCCATCCTGCGGTACGCGCCGTTCGGCAATATCGAGTTCCGCCAGCACCTTCAGGCGTGAGATCACCTGCTCGGCAAGGTTGCGGCCGCTGACCTGGGTAACCGAATCCAACACACCGTCGATACGATATTTCACCGCAAGGCCCGATGGCGTGGATTCAAGGTGGATATCGCTGGCGGCAACCTTGAGCGCGTCGTACAGCGTGGAGTTGACCAGCTTGACCGCGGCACTGCCGCCATCGCTGGTGCTCAGGAAACTGAGTTTTTCGGCTGCCCGTTCACCGCTGCGTTGCTCGGTGGCCTCGATCGACAAATGGTCCACCGCCCGGACGGATTCCTCCTGGCGGGCGAGATAGGCGTGGATATCTGATGGCAGTGCCAGGTGGTACTGCAACGGTTGCTGACACAGTCCTTCCAGCCATACCGGCAGGTCGGCATCGAATGGATTGCCGAGCACCGCATGCAGGGTGGTATCGATGCGGCGTAATACTACGCAGCCGCGCTTTTGCGCCTGTGCCAATGGCAATATATCGAAGGCTGACTGCAGTGCCAGCATATCGGCGGTTTCCATGCTGGGTAGCCGGAACCATTGCGCCAAGGCATGCAGGGTCTGGCGTGGTTCGGTTTGCAACAGCATGCCCAGGCTGTCCAGCACCGGGTTGCCATTGCGTGCGGCAGTGGCATGGGCTGCCTGTAAAACGGCGGGGGTCAGGGCGGGTGGATTCACAGGCTGCCTGCCAAATCAAAAATGGGCATATAAAGCAGTACGACGATGCCGCCGATTACCAACCCGATTGCAGTCATCAGTATGGGTTCAAAGGTCTTGGTGAAGCGTTCGATCCAACGCGTGGTTTCGCTTTCATAGAAGTTGGCCGATCGCGTCAGCATCGCGCCCATCTGCCCGGAACGCTCGCCCACACGCAGCATGCGCAGCGAGATCGGGGTGCTGAGGGCGTGCTTATCAAATGCGTCGGACAGCATTTCGCCTTCGCGTATTGCTGCGGTAGCTGCTGCCACATGAACTCGGGTGGCAGGTGCAGCCACACTGCTGACCATGCCCAGCGCGGTGGTGATAGGTATACCGCCCTCCAGCAGCATACCGAGGGTGAGGTAGAGCCGGGAGAGTTCCAAAATACGCATCCGTTCGCCAATGCCGGGCAGACGCGCCAGCCAACTGCGCCAGACTCCGCTGCGCGCAACCTGGCGTAATTGCCAGCCGGCGAGCGACAGCACGGTCAACAAGCCCAATCCGACGGCTGCACTGTTGTGGGCGACAAACTGGCCCCAGTCGAGCAGCAGCTGCGACAGCATGGGCATGGGTCGGCCGGTACCCTGGTAGACCGCAGCGAAGCGTGGCACGACAAAACCCAGCAGGAACAAAGCCACGCCACCGCCAACCGTAATCAGGATGCTGGGGTAGATGGCGGCGCTGATCAGCCGGCTGCGGATATCATCGAGCCGGATCTGGTAATCGAGATAGCGCGACAACGCCTGCGGCAGCTCGCTCGTACCTTCGGCGGCCTGAACGATACCGACATAAAGCTGCGGAAAGATCGTCGGCTGCAATGCCAACGCTGCAGAAAAACGCTCCCCTTCGCGCAGTGCCTTGTACAAGCCAGCCAGCACAGAGGCTGCCAATGGGTTGCTTTCCTTTTCCTGCAACGCTTCGATGCACTCGACCAGACTTAGTCCCGCCTCCAACAAGGCCAGCAATTCCTGGCTGAACAGTACGAGGGAAAACCGGTTGCGCTGGCCAAAGGTCTTGGCTGGGCTGGCGGTTGTGATCGACAGCACTGTCAATTGGTTCGCTTCTGCCTGGCGGCGCACCTCGGCCTCGTCGCTGGCTTCGAGCAACAGGGTTTCTACAAGGTTCTGCGCCGATAGGGCTTGTACTTGGAACTGCATGGCTGCAACAACTCAACGGGTGGCGATATCGGCGTCGTCAGCGGTGCCGCCAGGAACGCCATCCTTACCGTAGGAAATCAGGTCGTACTCATTGGGTACCAATGACCGGTACAGATAAGCGCGGCCCCAGGGGTCGGCCGGCAAGGTCTTGGGCATGTAGGGCCCATTCCATTTGTTCACGTCAGTCGGGCGGGTGACCAGCGCGTTGAGCCCCTGCTCGGAAGTCGGGTAATTGCCCACGTCCACACGGTACGCATCAAGCGCCTTGGCAAAAGCTTCGACCTGGGCCCGGGCAATGGTTTGTTCCGACTTGCCGATCTGGGAGAAATAGCGGGGTCCGACATAGGCGGCCAATAGGCCAATGATGGCGACGACAACCAACAACTCCAACAGCGTAAAACCTTTACTACGAGCTAATTGCATAAGAATCGGCACTTCCTAATTAATTAAAATTACGAATAAAGCAAACCATAGCCAATTCGAATTAAGGAAGTGGCAGTGTATTCGTAATTTTTGAAGATTAGCAGCCAGTTTTTTTAAAATAAGATAAGACGAATAATCTAATTAAATTTTATTTATGCAAGGTCTTGCATTTACAGGATTTTGTATCAAAGCCCCATGAATCAAGCGTTTCACATTTGTTGCGTTATTGATTAATTATTGCTGCCGGAGTGGATTGCACTTGCGGGGAAATAGGCAAGCTACGGTAGGCTTTCCGCGCAGTCTGAAGTTTTTCAAGGGAGTGAAGTTGTTCTTATGTTGGACGGGTGCCAAGCACTGTCTCTGGCAGAACTATTGTGCCCGCTATATGCATCTATCGCTGAGTTGTGCTCAGAATAACAAGGAGCGTTATGAAAAACGTGTTTAAGAAGACGCTAATAGCGATTGCCGCTAGCGTTGCCATTCCAGCAGCCTCTGCTGCCGCAATTAATTTTGAATCCCTGAAGCCGGAAATCTTTACCGCAGGTGATTCCTTCAAAGAAGACAATTACAAATTTACGGTGACTGGTGATCCGGCTGCAGGTGGTCTGCTGGGTGCCATCGGTACCAGTGCCACAGCTACCTGTTCATTGATCGATTGCCCGGTGGGCAACGATGGCCAGTTCTACCTCGGCCTGAATGACGGCGGCTTGCGCATTGACAGCAGTGTTGGCATGGGGTTCACCCTGGGCAAGTTCGAAGCCAGCTTCATTGCGCCGCTTACTGCGCGTATTCCTTCATCGGTAGCGAAGCTGGTCATTTCGGCAACGGACTATCTGGGCCAGGTGCATAACACCAGCTTCGAATTGCCAGGCCAGAACACAAGTGGCGATTGGGAATTTGTGGGCTTTGCGTTCGATGCACCGAACATGATCCTGCGCAATATCTCCTTCTCGGCCTGCTTGACCGACTCATCGGGCAGCTGCGTGGCATTGGGTAACAACCAGGCCCAGTTCGGCCTCGACAACCTGAATGTGACGACTGTTCCCGAGCCTTCCAGCGCACTGCTGATTGCGCTTGGCCTTGCCGGTCTTGGCTTTGCCTATCGTCGCAAGCAATCCGTCTGATCGCTGTTCCTAACTCTGACTCGGAATTACATCCATGACACATGGTCCCGCAAAATGGGCTTTGCTCGCGATTGCTTCTAGCCTTGCCGCGACTGCAGCGGCAGATGATGTTCGTCGTCCTTATATCGTTCAACTGGCTGATAAACCGGTTGCGTCCTATGTTGGCGGCATCAGTGGCCTGAATGCCACAGCGCCAAGCAAGGGCACTCGCCTCAATGTTGAAGCAGCCGATGTCCAGGCCTATATCAACTACCTCGATGCCAAGCAGACCAATGTACTGGCCTCGATCGGTACTGCGCAGAAGGTGTATGACTACAAGCTGGTCTTCAATGGCTTTTCTGCATTGCTGACCGACAAGGAAGTCCGCGCCCTGAAGAGAAACGCCGGCGTTGTGGCGATTACGCAGGATGCACCACGTGAACTCCTGACCAACTACACCCCGAGCTTCCTTGGCCTTGATAAGCCAGGCGTTGGTCTGTGGAGCCAGTTGGGTGGTCCGGAGCACTCGGGCGAGAACGTGATTATTGGTGTGATCGACAGCGGTATCTGGCCTGAAAACCCAGCCTTTGCCGACCGCGTGGACGCACAGGGCGTACCGACTTTCGATAACGCCGCAACACTGGCCTACGAGGCACCACCCGCCAGCTGGAAGGGCACCTGCTTGACCAGCTCGAGCTTCCCAGCCTGTAACAACAAGCTGATTGGCGCACAGATCTTCCGCGATCAGTTCGATGCGTTGGTGGCGCAAGGCATGTACACACCGCATTGGAGCGACTATGTATCGCCACGCGACAATGGCGGCCATGGTACCCATACTTCCAGCACCGCAGCAGGTAACAGCAAGGTGCCGGTTTCGATGGGTGGTGTAGCGCTGGGCAGTTCCTCCGGTATCGCCCCACGTGCACGCGTTGCCATGTATAAGGTGTGCTGGAGCTATAATGACCCGCTCATCGCTGGTGCCGCCAAGAACTCCTGCTTCACCGCCGACAGCGTAAAGGCGATTGAAACCGCCGTGGCCGATGGCGTGAACGTGTTGAACTACTCCATCAGCGGCAGCCAGACCAGCATGATGGACCCGGTTGAACAGGCTTTCTTTGGTGCGGCTAATGCCGGTGTGTTTGTTGCGGCCTCGGCCGGCAACAGCGGCCCGGCTAACCAAGTGGCACACATCAGCCCATGGCTAACCACCGTAGCGGCTTCCACGCATGATCGCTTCTATGAAGGTTCTGCCAACCTCGGCAATGGCACCACGGTGACTGGTGCGTCGTTGAGCCAGACCCCGGTGGATGCAAGTGCCATGGTGCTGGCATCGGACGTGGGCATGAGCGGTGCAGATGCAGTGGCAGTGCGTGAATGCTGGAACACCGGCGTACTGGACCCAGCGAAGGTGGCTGGCAAGGTAGTTGTTTGTGACCGTGGTACCGTTGCCCGTACGGACAAGAGTGCTGCGATCAAGGCTGCCGGTGGCGTCGGTATGATCCTGGTCAACCTGACATCCAGCCAGTCCTTGAATGCAGACATGCACACGGTTCCGTCGCTGCACGTGAACAACGTCATGGGTGCCAGCGTCAAGGCCTATGCTGCGCAGGCTGGTGCTACCACGGCAATCAGCAAGGGTGAACTCAAGGCGGGTGTGATTCCTGCACCGGTGATGGCAGAGTTCTCCTCGCGTGGTCCGAACAAGGGTGAGATGAACACTCTCAAGCCTGATCTGACTGCGCCTGGTGTCGATATCCTGGCCGGTTATGTACCTAGCCAGACCCAAGCCGAGCACGATGCCATCAACAACGGCTCCATGGTTCCGTCTGCAGCGTGGGACTTCCTGCAAGGTACCTCCATGTCCAGCCCACACGTGGCCGGTATGGCAGCATTGCTTCGCCAGAAGCACCCAACCTGGTCGCCTGCAGCCATCAAGTCCGCTTTGATGACTACGGGCTACAACACGTTGGATGATGGTAGGGCCGGCCAGGCAAATGGTCGCCTGCCTTGGGCTCAGGGTGCTGGGCATGTCAGCCCGAATGCCGCTGCCAACCCAGGTCTGGTGTACGACGCAGGTTCCAGCGACTACATCCGCTATATGTGTGGCGCGAATGTCGGCCTGTCGCCTGCAGTTTGCAGCGCTTTCGGTTCGACTCAGCCATACAACCTGAATCTGGCTTCGATGACGGCTTCCAATGTGCTCGGTTCGCTGACTTTCCGTCGTACCGTGACCAATGTGTCCGATGCACCATCGACCTACACGGCTACCGCCACCTTGTCTGGTTACAAGGTAACGGTATCGCCTGAGACGATGACATTGAACCCAGGCGAAAGCCAGAGCTTCACTGTGAAGCTGGACCGCACCACCGCACAGAAGGATGTGTGGCAGTTCGGTTCGCTTGTGTGGAGCGATGGTACGCACAACGTGCGTAGCCCGCTGACTGCACGTAGCGGCGCGATGATCACCGCACCGGTTCAGTTGGCCAGCGAGGCAACGAGCGGCAGCAAGGTGTTCAGTGTTGGTACCGGCTTTAGCGGCAAGCTGAATGCCCTCCAGGGCGGCCTGAAAGAAGCGACACGCATCAGCGGTAATGTGTTGAAGGCTAACCATGATGGTATGGCTGCATGTAAGGCAGGTAACGATCCAACGGGTGGGTTGAAGGTGCATGAGTTCGTCGTGCCTGCCAACAACCTGGTTACCCGCTTTGACCTGTACGATGCCGATACCGAGCATGGTTCGTCCGATGATATCGACCTGATCGTGATGAACAGCGAAGGCACCGTGTTGGGTACCAGCTTGAATGGTGGTTCGGATGAAAGCGTGCAAGTCCTGAACCTGCCAGCCGGTACTTACAAGGCTTGTATCCTGGGCTACTCACCACGCGGTGGCAGCGCTAACTACACCATGTCGGCTTGGGCAGTTAATGCAGGCGACACTGGTGGCGACTTCAAGGTACTGTTGCCCGGCAAGGCTTACGCTGGTGGTACTGCCTCGGTGGGTATGAGCTGGAAGAACCTGCCAACTGGCAAGCGTTATCTGGGCGCCGTACGTTACAGCGCAGATGGGTACGAGGAAGGCAATACCGTTCTGTTGGTGCAGACCAATGATCCGTTGCCAGCAACGAACCTTGGTGCACGTAACACCCCTGCTGATACTGGTATCTAAGTAAGAGGGTGCTTTGGAGCCTGCTGGAGTGCGAGCAGGTTCCAATGCCCGTATCGGTAAATGCTGAGTCTGTTGTAACGCAGGGCATGGCCGTAAGGCTTGTCCTGATGATGTAAAAACAAGACCCTGGGACGTAATGCCTCAGGGTCTTGTTTTGTCTAGTATCGCGAACTGTAAATATTTGTTCGCAACTTCTTTTGTTTTGCTCACTCAATATAAAGTAAGGGAGGGTGACGAGATTGGTTGATCTGTAGCAGCCCGTTACACAGATTATTTAGGGCCTCTTTCGATCTTACTGCGCTACTGTGATCAGGGCTTATGTGTTGCTCAAAATCTTCATGTAACTCAAGTGCATTCCAGTATCTGCGCTGCGCTTCACCCTGCTGACAGCTGCTTGCTACAGATCGTAAACGTGTTCTTAATATATGTCCTTCCCTGTGGGTATTGGCCGCGATTGCAGTTCACATCGCTTGGCTTGGCAGCGTACTGCGGGTTTTGGAAGGATTTCGCAGGTCGATATCTCCCCACTTGTGGTGATTGCAGCCTGACGCACCGTCTTGTGCTGTTCCGCCAGCGACTGGATGGTTTCGGCATCGCCAGTGCGACTGGACCAAGGCAGATAGCCTTCCGGCCCGCCGCACGCCTTCGCGCCAACCTCCACCACATGGCAATCTGCGTCGGTTTCGCAACTTGGTGTGCCGATGGCGGCCTGCAGGGCTTGTAACGTGTTGCCAACTTCGATTTTGGTGGCTGCCGCAGCGGGTAAGTTCAAGGCCAGCACAAGCGCTAAACCACGTAGGGGGGGGGACATGATGACTCCGTGTGTTGGTATGCCATGGTGGTCATCATCGGCTAGTGCCCAGCGTTGGGCAACAAAAACAGTGGGGCTCTAAGTAGCTGCACAGCCAGACTATTTAAGCCGTTGAATTTGGTATCTTTCCCTCATAAATAGGGCCGCACAGACGCATTTTTTGAGCGGAATGCCTATTCATGAACTACTATATTTAGTACCATTCAGTGTAACCGAATACTACATATAGTGTTTTTTCGGGGTTTTGTGCACATTTTATCCCCGGAATTATCCACACCCCGTCCTGCGCTTGCTGTGACGTGAAATTTAGGTGTGTGACGGGATGTTGGCGCACATTTTCTCCCCCGCCATCCGGTCTGAACAGGCAACCCAGAATAAGCGGCTTTGGCAAAAGCTGCATTGCCAAGGCCTATCAATCAACAGTCATAGGAGCCCTCCTTACATGTACACCACGTCCGATACCGCAAGCACCACGCGTGTTGCTTACCCGCAGGGTAACAACAGCGTGGGCTCGACTGCTGCCCAGTCTGGTGCCGAGTACAAGACTATTCGCCGGAACGGTGCCGTTGTCCCGTTCGAGCCCATGAAAATCTCGGTCGCCATCACCAAGGCTTTTCTGGCTGTACATGGTGGAGCTGCGGCGCAGTCGGCCTCGGTGCGCGAGACTGTGCAACGGATCACCGATCTCGTGGTGAACGCCCTGATGCGGCGTAAGCCCGAAGGTGGGGCTATTCATATCGAGGACGTGCAAGACCAGGTGGAACTGGCCCTGATGCGTTCGGGTGAACACGATGTGGCGCGCGCCTACGTGTTGTACCGTGAACGGCGTCATCAGGAACGTCTAGCCAAGGGCGAGGCTGAGCATGCGCCCACCAGTGCAATCAATGTCAACGATGCAGGTGTGGCCAAGCCGCTCGATATCGCCAAGCTGCACGCATTGGTGCAATCGGCTTGTTCGGGTTTTGAAAAGGTGACCGACCCCGAGCATATCGTCGCCGAGACCCTGAAGAACCTGTACGACGGCGTGCCGGCCGAGGAAGTGCGCAAGTCCGCCATTCTCTCTGCCCGCCAGTTGATCGAGAAGGAACCTTCCTATTCCAAGGTGACAGCCCGTCTGCTGATGCACAGCCTGCGTCGTGAAGTGCTGGGCGAAGAAGTGATGCACGAGGAAATGGCTACGCGTTACGCCGAGTATTTTCCCAAGTTCATCAAACGCGGTATCGAGGCGGAATTGTTGGACGAAGAGCTGGCCCAGTTCGATCTGGCCCGTCTGGGTGCCGCCATCAAGTACGAGCGCGACTACCAGTTCGATTATCTCGGCCTGCAGACCCTGTTTGACCGCTATTTCCTGCATGTACATGGCCAGCGTATCGAGTTGCCGCAGGCTTTCTTCATGCGTGTCGCAATGGGCCTGGCCCTGCGTGAAACCGATCGTGAAGCACGCGCTATCGAGTTCTACAATGTGCTGTCGACTTTTGATTTCATGTCCTCGACGCCCACTTTGTTCAATTCCGGTACGCAGCGTAGCCAGCTTTCCAGCTGCTACCTGACCACGATTGCTGACGACCTCGACGGTATTTACGAAGGCCTGAAGGAAAACGCCCTGCTGTCGAAATACGCTGGCGGTTTGGGTAATGACTGGACATCGGTACGTTCGTTAGGCAGTCATATCAAGGGCACCAACGGTAAGTCGCAGGGCATTGTGCCGTTCCTGAAGGTGGTCAACGACACGGCTGTAGCCGTGAACCAGGGTGGCAAGCGCAAGGGCGCGGTGTGTGCGTACCTTGAGACTTGGCATGCCGATATCGAGGAGTTCCTCGAACTGCGTAAGAACACCGGTGACGACCGCCGTCGTACCCACGACATGAACACCGCCAACTGGATTCCCGACCTCTTCATGCAGCGCGTTATGGAAGGTGGCGACTGGTCGCTGTTCAGCCCAAGCGAAGTACCAGACTTGCACGAGTTGTACGGCAAGGCATTTGCCGAGGCCTACACGCGTTACGAAGCCAAGGCAGCGCGTGGTGAAATGCGTGTGTACAAGAAGATTCCAGCCTTGCAGTTGTGGCGCAAGATGTTGACTATGCTGTTCGAGACAGGCCACCCCTGGCTTACTTTCAAGGACCCTTGCAATATCCGCAGTCCGCAGCAGCATGTTGGCGTGGTGCACAGCTCCAACCTGTGTACCGAAATCACCCTCAACACCAACGATACCGAAATCGCGGTGTGTAATCTCGGTTCGGTCAACTTGGTCAACCATATGGTGCGTGGCGATGACGGCCAGTACAACCTCGATAGCGATAAGCTCCGCCGTACAATTGGCACCGCGATGCGCATGCTCGACAACGTTGTCGACATCAACTTCTACCCGGTGAAGAAGGCGCGTAATTCCAACCTCCGGCACCGTCCGGTTGGCATGGGCATCATGGGTTTCCAGGATTGTCTGCATATGCTGCGTACGCCGTATGCGTCCGACGCTGCCGTGGCCTTTGCCGATAAGTCGATGGAACTGGTGGCCTACCACGCTTATTACGCCAGTACTGAGTTGGCTGAAGAGCGCGGCAAATACCCAAGCTACGATGGCAGCTTGTGGTCCAAGGGCATCCTGCCGCAGGACAGTATCGACTTGCTGATGGAAGCCCGCGGCGGTTACTTGGAGATGGACCGTAGTGCTCTGCTTGACTGGAGCCAGCTGCGCCAACGCATCGCCACCTACGGTATGCGTAACTCCAACTGTTTGGCGATTGCGCCTACGGCAACCATTGCCAATATCGTTGGTGTGTCTGCCTCCATCGAGCCGAACTACCAGAACATCTTCGTGAAATCGAACCTGTCGGGTGAATTCACGGTGATCAACGAATACCTAGTGCACGACCTGAAGGAACGCGGCCTGTGGGACGACGTGATGATTGGCGACATCAAGTACTTCGACGGTTCGCTCTCCCGCATCGACCGTGTGCCGCAGGACCTCAAGGCCATGTACGCCACGGCGTTTGAAGTGGAGCCCAACTGGTTGGTGGAATGTGCTTCGCGCCGCCAGAAGTGGATCGACCAAGCCCAGAGTCTGAACATCTATATGGCCGGTGCATCGGGCAAGAAGATGGACGACCTGTACAAGCTGGCCTGGGTGCGTGGCCTGAAGACCACTTACTACCTGCGTACCTTGTCGGCATCGAGCGCCGAGAAGTCGACCGGCCGTGGGGGTGAACTGAATGCCGTGCCGATTGGTGGCGGCCATATGGCTTCCGCCCCAATTGAAGTGACTACTGGCAACTACAGCGCAGGGGAGGAAGCCGCCGAGTCGGCCAAGTTTTGCAGTATCGACAACCCAGAGTGTGAAGCCTGCCAGTAACACAGTTGCTGGCGGGCCGAGCGTGGTGGCAAGCAGCATCGCCACGCTCGCGGAAGAAGCCGAGCTGTGTAGTGAGGTTGTCGTTGTTGAAGCCGAAGTGGTCGAATCTGCCCACGCGGTTGAAATAGCTAAGGCTGTAGCGAAGTTGCTTGAGCCAACCAACAATACCCCCAAAGCACCGGGGCGGTTGCGGGCTTGGCGTACAGCATGGCCGAAGTGGTAGTACGCAGTTTGATGCGGTAGATGTAGAAATGAGAAAGCCCGCGATGTTGCGAGCATCGCGGGCTTGATCTGAAAGGCATGGTGGTAAGGGAGTCCCTCTGCCGCCATCTGTGTACTTTCCAGACGCAATGAAATGTTAGCACAGGTGGTCTCGCTATCTCCTTTCAATGTTTTGAAGGAAATTCTGTGGCTAAAAATACTGGCAATGGCTTCCGTAAAGGCTCCGTTGATAACCGGACACAGTTTTACAACCGCAGTAACCAAACTTGGTATAAGCGGGATGTTTCTACTGGTCAGTTTATGGATGGCAAGTCTGATGGTGACCCATTTAAAGGGGTTGCTAAGGAAGTGGATGATCGGCGCAAGTAAGCGCTAGTAGTGGATGAGCTTTTGCTGAGCATTGGCTCATCCCTTCTGCAGAAAGTGTTTTAGCGGCTTTGCCGCGTATGTTTTGAGCGAGAGTCCGTCTCGCGCCCGGCTTACTTTCTTTGCCTCGCCAAAGAAAGTAAGCAAAGAAAGGCGACCCGGCGGTGTCGCCGACCTATGGCCGGTGCCCTACGCTTCTCGACTGTCGCGGCCTGGGCCGAAACTTGCCCACTTTGTGGGCTCAAACAGGCGGCCCCGGACTGCTCCGCACCAGTCTGCGATGCTCGGCGACACCAACGGGGATAGGATGCTCCGTAGACAGTAGTTGTGGCCGTTCCTGAAAAGGAGCGGTCTTACTGAGAATTGATGAAGTAACGAATAGAGATTCAGGAGAAAAAAGATGCTGTCTTGGGAAGAAAACACTGCTGCACCAACCGCAGCCAAGCCGGCCAACCCACAGGCCCAAACCAGCGGCCAAGGTACACCTAGTGGTCGCGTCAGCGCTGTGGACAAGCGCATCATCAATGGCGGTACCGACGTCAACCAGCTGGTGCCTTTCAAGTACAAATGGGCTTGGGAGAAGTACCTCGCCACCTGCGCTAACCATTGGATGCCGCAGGAAATCAACATGCAGCGCGATATCGAGTTGTGGAAGAACCCCAACGGGCTGTCGGAAGACGAGCGCCGTCTGGTCAAGCGCAACCTGGGCTTCTTTGTGACGGCCGACAGCCTGGCTGCCAACAATATCGTGCTGGGCACCTATCGCCATATCACCGCGCCAGAGTGCCGTCAGTTCCTGTTGCGTCAGGCATTTGAAGAGGCCATCCACACCCACGCCTACCAGTACATCGTTGAAAGCCTGGGTCTCGATGAAGCCGAAATCTTCAATGCCTACCACGAGGTCAAATCCATCCGAGATAAGGATAACTTCCTGATCCCATTTATCGATGCGCTGACCAACCCCGACTTCAAAACCGGCACCCCCGAGGCTGACCAGCAGCTCTTGAAGTCGCTCATCGTGTTCGCCTGCATCATGGAAGGCATGTTCTTCTACGTCGGCTTTGTGCAAATCCTGGCACTGGGCCGCCAGAACAAGATGACCGGCGCTGCCGAGCAGTACCAGTACATCCTGCGCGATGAGTCGATGCACTGTAACTTCGGCATTGACCTGATCAACACTGTGAAGATGGAAAACCCACACCTGTGGACCGACGCCTTCAAGGCCGAGCTGACCGGGTTGTTCCAGAAGGCGGTGGAGCTTGAATACGCCTATGCCGAAGACACCATGCCACGCGGTGTGCTGGGCCTGAACGCCAGCATGTTCAAAGACTACCTGCGCTTTATCTGCAACCGCCGCATGCAGCAGATCGGCCTGGAACCGATGTTCCCCGGTGCAACCAATCCATTCCCATGGATGAGTGAAATGATCGACCTGAAGAAAGAGAAGAATTTCTTCGAAACACGGGTGATTGAATATCAGAGTGGTGGGGCGTTGAGCTGGGATTGATGTAAGACGTCGGGCGACAGATAATTTTTCATTTACGACGCATAATCTTTCACCCGACGACACACAATTTTTCATTGTGTTGCCAATAAGAAGCCCCGCTAGTTCGGGGCTTCTTAACAAACGTAGGTGTGTTACTGCTGATTCTTGTCGTCGGCCATTCATGTCTGGAGCGGCATCCGAACAGAATCAGCCACATACTGGGGTCCAGAGATAGAGAACCCAGCCCAATTGGCCATTTATCCCTGGAGTTTTCAGAAAGCTGGCCACTTATCTTCGGATTCATTGCAGGTGCCGGTGGTCGTTGACCGCAGCGCCGGGCAGGAGTGTTGGTGGTCACTGACCAGTTGAGAGCAGGCAGCATTCGACCCGAAGCAGCTGTTGCGTTGTACGTATGATCGACCGCTCATCGGCCCAAGCAGTCGGTGAAGAGGCATTCCTTGAACAGTTGTAGAGCAGCGGTTAAGGCCATCTATCTATCACGCCATAGGGGCCAGTAGGTACCGCTGCTTAGCCTATGCCCGGTTTCGGCGGATCATTTCACCGCAAGGCAGACACTCAACATGTATGAGGCGGGCTGCCCTTAGCAAATGGAACCTGGGCTTCCTATGCGCTAGTCAGCCAGCGCAGCTCAACACCTTGCGACGTCAGGCTGTCATTTGCAGCTGCCATCACTGCTTTCACGTTCTCGACCAACTTCCCTGCCGACAATCCAGGCTGCACTGCATACACCGTCAGGCTAATGGCGATGGGGTCATATGCTCGAAGCAGTTCCAGCGCTGCGTCCCGCGTACCAAGTAAAAACGGCGAATGGCCGCGACCGGTGCGGGCAAGAGTTCGACGTTCGACGTGTCGAAGCAAATCGTCCTTGCGCTGAAACCTGCCCGACTTCACAGACTGGCCGGCAAGCTCATAGACATCATCAATACGTTCACCGGACACGGAACCCCCTGCGCCCTTGCAGTGGTAGAGCGAAATGGAGAGGCGGTTGGCAGGCATGGCCTGCGCAACGATGAAATCAGCTGCTTCTCCGGACCTGTGGTCGTAGATGATGAAGCTGTTGCCAGGAAGCCCAAGAAGGTAGTCTCGCAAAAATCGTTGAACGGTCATGCGCCCCGGGTTGGCTGAATCAAATTCGACCCTCGTCTCACAACCATCCCAGTTGTGAACGACTAAGCTCTCGGGCCGAATTCCCGCACTCGCGCGACGCCGCTGGAGCGTGCTTCGCGTGAATGAATCCAACTCCTTCGTGAAAAAAATAAGCCCGTTGTCCTCCAACCAATCCTCGACAGACTCCCTGCGCCCTTCTGCAGCAACCACGTGCATGAGCGGCTCATCGTTCATCAAAAGAAACTGAGGGCTTTGGTTCAAGCGATACTGAACCTGTTGATGCTGACCGCTGTCACCAAGGCGGAATGTCAGCGCAGAACCGTCGGCACTCACCACGATGTCGCTTACCTCCAGATCCAGGATGCAGGTTCGGAAGGCATCGGCACCCTCACCGATGAAGACAACAGGGTTGTCCCTGTACGCGTTCTTCGACCAGTCAGTCATGAAGGTAGATGCCGGAATTCGTTGGAGCGTCTCTCCATATGGCAGCAGGTCGAGGCCCGACCGACCAATGTTGACCTGAGCGGCCGTCATGCGCCCATGTAAAGCCTCCATCCAGTCAAGGATGTCGGGAATCGAGAGTTTCCCATTTGACCACACCCGGCCGCCAGCGCTCGCCCCTATGACCTCGGTTTCGCCATTTACCTGCCCGCGCCCCATGAAATGACCTTGCGAAAAGTTCGCAGCGTCCGTATCGCGAACACCTCTGTCAGCGTTGCTACCGGCGACGATGCGGTAGGACTCAGCCGTCGCCGTGGGTGATGTGCTCCGAATCCCGACACTATAAAACTCCTGGTCAGTCATACCGTTCAGGACTTTCCGAATCTGCTCGAAGGCCAATGGCGTCGCCCTGCCTTCGAAGAAGACTTCCAGCAGCTCTGCGTAGTAGCGCTCAGAGCGCTCTGTCGCAGTAATGAACAGAACCTGCGAGGCAGGGAAATACTTCAAAAGGAAGCACTCGTGCTCCGCGTCGACCAATTGGTCGTCGCGATACCAGATGGGCGACCGAACGGACTTAGCCAGAAGCAGATAGGTGTTCCCATCGTCGCTACGCCACGCGTTCGTAACCTGCAGGGACTTGAGCGTCTCCGGCGCAATATCAAAGTTGGGCGCTTGACCCGTCCTATACGCCGCTATGTGCTGCGCCAACCGAAATGCCCCCGGATTCACTGCCTCGTAGTCCGCCGAAGGATTCCCCGCTTGAGCGAACGACTGAAGGGTTTCACGCTCACGTATCGCCAACCCCTGACGTGCTTCGGCTACATCCGCGAGCAGAATGTCCCAGTCAACTCCCTCTCTGTAGAGCTCTGTGCTTTCGGCGTCAATTTCGCGTGGTACTGCCAAGAAGGTCGCGGCGCCAGTGTGCTGGTCATTCGTTCGCGCGAACCGGCCGATGAACTGCAGCGTCGGAACCAGAGATTTGTGTGCGCTGTGCAGGACTGCAATCTTGAATTTCGGGAAGTCGTAGCCTTCGCCGAACATATCCACACAAACCACTCCATCCAGTCCGCCAGCAATCAGCCTGCTCTCGACATCTTCAATCTGCTGTCGCGACCTTCGGCTGGAGACCGCCTCGACCCTAAGGCCTGCGGTTACATACATGGCCGCAAGCCGCTCTGCATCTGCAATCCGCTCGGTGCGCGCCAACAGCCTATGCTGCAGGCCAGCCTCCGTGTCGCGTCTGAATACCTCCACCGCCCGCGCTACCAAGGTTGCATCGCGTCTCTCAGGAAGCTCATCGGGGTCAACCGCCACCGGGCAGAAAACGACCTTGCCAAAGGCGTTTTCCTCCACAGCACGACGCAGCGAGTAGTAGAAAACAAGCCGTCCGGGCAGTTGTCTACGGTCGCGGCGAAACGGTGTCGCACTCAGGAGGACATGGCGGGCACGTGGCGTTGCCCGGATGAACGCAGCCCATGTCCGCGCTGGCGAATGGTGGCCTTCATCGACAAGAACTAGGTCGAACAGCCCGTCAGGTGGAGGAGGCACCCCCTCCATCTCGGGACTAGCCGAGTGGGGAGTGCAGACGACGACGTCGAACTGCTCAAGCGCTTGCCATGCCTCTGGCGAGCCTATCCGCTCTTCAACAATGGTTACTCTGGGGCCGGGCAGATCCGCCTCGCCAGGCAGTGCCGTCAGTCGGCGAAGCGTTTCAAGGCTTCGAAAGGCTTTTGCCGCCTGACCGCGTAAAGGGCCTGTTGGCGTGACCAGCAGAACACGCCGCGCTTGTAGGAGGAAGCAGGCGGCCGTGAGCACCGCAGTCTTTCCATAGCCTGTAGGTAATGAAACGATGGCGGGCTCATGCCGCTCGATGAAGTGCGCCGCCAGCGCAAGAAGCGCACCGACCTGACCGCGCCTGAGTCCTGAATTGGGCGTCGTGCCCTCGCGGACGACCAAACACGGCTCGTTCTCCTGAAAGTACGCCACCGCCAACCTCCGTCCAACGCCTGCTACTAGAAGATCTACCATTTTTTAGCAGTGTAGTATTGAGGGTCAGAAGTCGCCCCTCGACTCCCTCCCTTTCTTCACTACGCGCTGGGTAATGGTCTGGCTGGTCCCAATGGGATAAAACCTTCGCTTGGGCATCCAGGAGTTAAAGTGGTGACTCGTCTTGATCTGACAGCAGGAATCGCAAGGCGAATGACAGATTTGGCCGAGAAGCTGACAACTGATTGCTGATCAGATAACCAGCAGGCCGCGCAAAAAAAGCAGCGAGGGAATCACGAGTAATCAGCAAGAGTGAGCGTGTCCGTTAGCATCCGCAGGTAGCTTACTGTGCTTACCTCCGCATCCAGTCGCAATCCGCAACTAGCTGCATACTGCACGCGCACCTCGAAGGTACTTACGCGTCCGTCTCTCTATCTCTGGATCCCAGTATGTGGTTGATTCTGTTCGGATGCAGCTCCAGAGATGAATGACCAACGACACTTGTACAGCAGTCAGTGCGGTGATGTTTGACGGAGCAGTGTTGCGGCTGACCGAAAACTGACCCAGCCAAAGTGCTAGTGCCGATTCAAAACTGACCCAGGTGTTCTACTTGCCCTGCCTAATTTCTAGGCAGGAGAGAAAGGGTGATCACCATGGAAATGTTA
>NZ_JBQXDJ010000047.1:0-35102 GCF_052601015.1 Chitinimonas violaceus
TTGCCGAACTGAGCTAGGAGCTCGGCGGGAATTGCCGGCAATTCCACCGGCTTGGCTTTCGGTTTGCGAGGCATACATTCTCCTTGGGAGCATGATATGCCTTGAACACGAAATTACTGACAGACCCGAATTGGCAGCCACGGCTGAAGAGCTCAATAGTCAGGCAGTCATACTGGACAAGCTGACCGGTTACTTTCGCTTGCACGCATCCACTAGCTGATCCAAGTCAACCGATTCGTCTCATCGTGACCATCACAGACGAACCATCCAGACGACAACAAATGACAAAGGGTGATTGATAAGTGCTACCAATCACCCTTAACCGCGACAAGACCTGTTCAACGGATCGAAACACAATCATACATACGAGGGCCCAAGATAAGGTTCTGCCTTCTCACCCGCTGCTACCTTAGCCATCTGCTCCCTCAGGAATTTCAACTCTTCCTGCATTGCTTTAATTATTTCTTGGGTGACCCCGGCCTCTTGCTTATGAGCCGTCTTGGTTTCTTCAACAGCGGCAGCAACGTCTGCCTTTTGCTTGTCACCTTGCACGATCGCGACAGTAGAAGCGACCGCACCATTCACCTCGTTGGAGATAGGCCGTACCAATGTGCTGAGAATATTCATCGCATGGGCGGCGCTGCCTGCCACACTGACTGGATTCAGGAACCCGGTAACCATGTTACCGATGGTCAAAGCACTGCGGACGCCAATCGAGGTATACGACGCCAGTTTCCCCGCCGTCGATTCACTGGCTTTGAGTTGACGGGCAAGTGCGTACACGCCATTGGCGATAGAGTTTCCCTCCATAGGAAGCCCGCTCCCCCCGCCTGCTTTGCTACGCCAGTCGTATAAAGCACATCCCGCATCCGCCAGCGCAAGCGTAAAACCAACCCCAGCAAGAACAAGCAACGGCGTACCAGCACCACTCGTTAGCGCCGTCACCGCTATTGCCATCCCTAACCCCAACCCGGCAAGTGCAAGACTACAAAGCTTGGACATGAACCCTCTGCGGGCAACGTCCACACCACAACGCTGGGCTGTCTCATTGGCTTTCGCCGCATCATCAACTACGGCAGGCAAGTCAACCATACTCCCCATGCTGTCGCTTCTCTCGCTTCGTGGTTCCGGCAGGTCAAGACTACGGATCGAATCAAATGAATGAGTCCGGACTCTCAATAACTGAGGGCTATTGTCGTCCTTACTTCTTACGGATGAATCCTGAACACTGTACTTATTACTACTACTGATACCTGGCAGATCAACACCCATTTGGCTTGCTCCTTGGTTATCAACTATCTTACGTAGCTACTTTTTGTACCTGTCCTGCTTGACCGGGAAATTCTGGGCTCAGTGGCTTCCACTATTGGTTAATCTGGATCAAGAAACTCTGGGCATGCTGGCGTAGTTCGTCGAAGCCCAGGTTCTCTGCCTGTCCATAACACAGTGCAATAACCGCATCCAGTGCATCACGCGCGGCTTCGATCTCGCCTAACTCATACAGGCATTCGGCTATCCGATAGACCGCATCGGGTTCATTGGCTCGTATAGCAACGGCATAGCCATAGAAAGTCAGTGCATTTGCAAACTCTCCCTGGCGATGCAAAGCACTGGCGAATGCAAAGTGAAAACGGCGATCCAATGGCTGATTAAGGACAAGAAAGCCAAAGTCAGAAGTGGCTGAGTCGATATCGCCTTTTTGCCATGAGTTATACCCACGGCGATAAATTGCCTCCAATGCATTAGCATCCAAACCTGCTATATCTGCTAACGTTTTACGGCCTTTGAGTATCTCCAGGCATTGCTGGGAGATAGCACCGGTATCCAAGGCAGTTTCCACTTGAGATCTTTCTGGCGGGTGAAACCATCACGAAGGAATACAGCTCGAAATTTTTATGTTTCTAAGAGCCTGTTTACGATCTTACTGCCCAGTTAATTGCAATAAGCCGTATGCAGACTCTAAGCTCCGGCCATGCCGCAGGCTTACGAAAAATAGCTATTCTTTTCACTTTGCAGCACGAAGTGTCATGAAGACTACAAAGCCGAAAACCACGCCATTTTCATCCCAATGGCTGTAACCATTCTCGGGCAATCGGCCATGGAATAAAGCAGAGGTACCGGGGAGTATTGAGGAACAGTTTGCAGAATAAACAAAAGACCAGATGGGAGAACTATGGACACAAGCACAACGTTGCTTGCAGTGTTCCCATCTGGCCTTCTTGGCCTTACATGAGCAGGTTCTTCGAGCCCTGCTCAGCAGGAGGCATTGCGCCTCCCACCTATCAATGACACGTATACCTAAGCCAATATTCGTCGTCGACAACGATGGGTTTTGCACCTTCGGCCAACATCACATCAGCCAACCGATGGCGTGCGCGGTCAAGTTCTGGATCATTTGGTACGGCCAGAATCATGGCATCGATGACCGACACCTCCGGCACGCTATGCGTGATACGGCGTAACAACGACACCACACCCAGCACAGACCCGGCTTCGCCTTCCCTACCGGCAAAGTCACACAGCACCAGTCGGTCACCATCAAGGCGATAGGTCAACGAAAAACGATCAGTTTCAACCTCGTGACCCATGGAAAAATCAGTGTCGAGGAACTTACGCTCAATAGGTTGAAACCCTTCAGATTTCAGGAAACGCGTCACGGCATCCATGGTTTTGGCTCCCAGCTTTAGCGCATTGAAGCAATACGATCGTGCGCTTGGGTCAACATGGTCAGCAATTCTCTCATGTCACCAGAGACCTTGAGCGCCTTCTCCAATACCTCATCGGAACGCTTGAGCATGGTATCGGCAAGACCGTGCTGATACTCGGCTTCAGCCTGCTTGACTGCGCCATCCCGTGTCAGGCCGCTGGCATCCAATTTGAAGCTGCTCTGCATCGTATTTGAAATGCCGGAACCTATTGAGGAAAGAGCGGGGTTCTTGACACCAGCTACACCAGCAAATCCTTCAATGACACCCCCAAAGATTTGGCCGATAGCTGCATTTTGCTCAGCTTGAAAACTTTTCTCAATGCCTTCCAATTTGGTTTGGAACGCGGTCTGCTGCATCTTGAAAGTTTGCGTCTGCTGCAACTGATTATATTCACGCAACAGGTCACGTAACTTACCCAACAACGAACCCAGCCGTACCATCAAGTCATTGATCTGGCCAAGTGCGTCACCACCCTGAGTGTCGTTAATGTTCAAAGGCGTAACATTGCTTGATGCGGATAGAGAACTAACGTTTGTAGTCATGATCTTGCTCCTTAGGGATGCAAAGCACCCCGGATAAAATGAGTTAAACGACGCTGTTGGCGATGTTGGTCAATACTGCGCCTGTATTCTTTATGCTCTCAGAACCACCAGACAGCGCCTTACCTGCACCATCAAGCAAATTACGGATCTCGTTGTTGGCATGCTTTTTTACCTTCTCGAACTCATCGATCAGGAACTGCAGGAAGTTGCCATCTGCGATCAACTGCTGAATAACCTTCTGCAGTTCTGCGCGATCAAGACGAATTGTTCCTTGTGCAATAGCGCCAACACCCACTGCTCCAGCCCTCACTAGGGCTTTACCAACATTCGGTGCGCTCTGGACACATGCTTTGTAAGCAGCGTGGATAACTTCCCGATTCATCGCCTTCACCACTTCACGTGTCAGGGTTTCCGCAGTGATCTCGGTAGCAGACTTGGCCGCACTCTTTGCAACGCCTTCAACCGCACGCTTCACCATCTGCTCGATCGCGGTATGGCTGAAAGCCTGTATCAGCTGCGATTGGGTAACGGCACGCTGGGCAACATTCTTCACCACGGACTCGGCTGATTCGGTCAACGCCTTGAACACCTGCGCAGCAGTCTGATCGGCAACTTCCTTCCCAATCTTGGTAGCGACTTCCTCAACAGCTTTTCCGCCGGTTTTGATCGCCTGCTTCAGCGCCTCGCCAGAGCCCGCAGCCATAACGGCTTCCGTACCCTTGACAGCCGACCTTGCGGCCATGACACCACGACCCACACTGAGGACGTCGACAAACATACCGGCGACTTCGCAGGCCAGCTGTATCTTGCCGGCAACATCGGCGACCGATTTGTATTTTTCCGCGTTCTTCGTATCAATCAAGGCAAGGGTTTCGCACGCTGCCTTGACCAGCCCCGCCATACCTGCGGCCAAGTCCAATGCACCACCGACAACACTACCAACATTGCCAGTCAGAACCCCGGTAACAATCTTGACAACACCGCTGATGACTTCTGCGATGGAAATAATCCAGTCCAGAATCGCGCCGATAATGCCGGCCTTATGGGCTTTCTGCGCGTCCTCGATAGACTTGTCGACTTCCTTACGCAAGTCCTCATTCTGGCGAAGGCGGACCGCCTCGACACCCTTGGTACGAATCTCCAAGGCAAGCGACTTGAGATCTGCGGTATCACCCAATGCCTTCACACCCAGCAAGGATGCGGCAAGCGTCATCGCATCCATGGAAGTACGTTCGATATCCGCCAAGGTCAATGACTTACCGTTAGGGTCCTTGGTGAATGGCTGCAGGATGCGATTCAAGGCAGCTTGGGCCACACTTAGTAAAACGGGGTCCTTCGGTCTAGGTGGCGTCAGAAATTGGTTGCCCGCCGTCTTACCCGTAGTTTGCTGTAATGGCGGCGCAATGGCACCCAATGCACCGGTTGCACCCAACTTATTCGGGCCGCCTGCAGGCCGGTTGGACGAAACGGTTGTTGTTCCCGGATCGTCGGCCAGAGCAATAGATGGACCACCAGCTCCAGCCAACTTATTATTAATAATGGAATCCATTTCAGATCTCCTGTGCGGAAAGCGCTGCTTTCTCGCGTAGCAACTCCGCCTTGAAAGTGGCGTATTCCGGCTTGCTGCCACAACATCTGCTGGCGGCTGTGAAGGCCTTTTCGGCTAGTTCAGACCGATTGAGCAACTGATAGCTGAGTGCGGACAAATACGGTGGACGTGGATCGTCCATACGCAACATACCTGCCTGGCCAAAGCTGAATAACGCTTCCTGGTGCTCGTTAAGCCGCTGGCAAGCGAGTCCCAATGCCAGCCAATAATCGAATTGCCAGTGGCTCAACCGTGCAAGCATCAGGTAGAAGCGCTTGGCCGACTCAAACTCACCCGCATCAAATAGCTGGCAGGCATAGGCATAAAGCTTATCCAGATCTGCCGGGTCGATATCCACCAACGCCTGCAAGGTCCCGCCCTGAGTCAAAAAGTCACGCAATGTGTCGAAATCGTCTTGCATGGGACTACCTTCTGGAAAAACTGCCGAGCACAAACAGGCACCCGGCAGATCACTTAGCGAATGTTTTGCGCAATAGACTTGTTCATTTCAGCCAGCAGACTCTGCATGCTGTTGATCAAGCTCACACAAACGTTGTAGGACTGCATGGTCTTCTGGATTTGCAACTGGGCTTGGGTGACAAAGTCGGAACAACGACCAGAATCCGACTCAAGCGCCCCCTTGATCACATCAAGCTGACCCTTGTTCAAGCCCTTACCATCGGGGTGGCCGATGCTCTTCAGATAGTCTTCAATGCCGCTGGCTGACTTATTGCCATCGGTTTGCACAGTGATAGAAATGTTGTGACTTTTCAGATAGTCGATTACATCTTGTGGTAAGTCTTTTGTATCGTCCGGCTTGGTCATACCAGAGATAACTGCATCAATCTGATTGGCTGCTTGCTGCGAGTTACGGGAACGATCTGCCTTGGCACTCATCTGATCGTATCTACCCTGGGCAAGATCAGAGAACAGCGTCATGAACTTGTACAACACTTCGATACCACCAGAGATAACCGAGTCACCTACCCCTGCCTTGTTGTCGAGATATGAGGCGTAGTTCGCAGGGCTTATTCCAGCTGCAACGTTAATTGACATAATTGAATGCTCCTAAGAGAACTGCTCAGATGAACTGACGGCCAATTTTGGACTTGGCCAAGTGGGGCACTGTCGCAGATGTGGCAGCACCTTCTCCGTTGTGCCTGAACGATTGTTCAAGCGATTGAAAGTGGGATTGCAATTGCTCCACACCATCATTGATGCGTTGATTGAGCGTACCGAGCTCACCTTGCATGGCGTTTTTCAACTTGGTGAGACGGGATTGGGCCACCGGATCGGTCTGCGCTTTCTTACGAAGTGCCGCCACCTCTTCCTGCAAGGAATTAAACATGGCCAGTTGCTCACCCAACGCCTGCTGGCGTGTTTGCAGATCCTGCATCATTTGCTTCAGGGCAATAGCGGAATTCGTTACCACAATCATCTCCTTTGTTGTCATGTCAGGTACTGCAGTTGTTGGACGAATGCTAAGGGTGCGCAGAAAGGCAGGCTTGCGTGTTTTGCTGTCTTTTTTCACATTCGCGCACATACTTTTGGCGAATTCGGAAAAGACTTGCCCGTACGCTGGAAATAAATTGAGGTAATGGCCGGCCAAGGCAAGTCAGCTGAATAGGAATTACGGCCTTGGCTCAGCGTGTTGATGCGGGAGTTACAAAGGAAAGATGAACATAGTGAGGGCGTTCTTAGAACCTGTTCAAAGTCTGCTGTGTGTCAGCAATACGGCGTTAAATACACCCTAGGAATGTGCATTTACCATTAGTAAACCCCGCTCCCTCGGCTGTTTTCGATTTGTCTTGGTTTTCTAGCTCGCGAGACTTTGAACAGGCTCTTAGAATCTGTTTATGATCTTTAGGTACGTTTTTATTCTTATTACGCAACCGCGATCAAGGCTCATGTGCTGTCTAAGAGCCTCATGTATAAAGGTACATTCCAAATTCGGCATTGCGCTTCACCACTGCTGACGATCGTTCGGGATAAATCGTAAACAGGTTTTTACAAGCAAATTTTCAGAAAAGGCGTACACCCTCTCTATGAATCGAGTAATTGAATAGAACTACAGGGTGTAGAGGAAATTTACGCTGACTTACGGCGCGGCATAGCAACAGCGCTCAGTCGTACAGCCCAACCATCGTCAAACTGTATCAACTGGCCCAAAGCCAGCGTTTTACCGCGATGTGTCAGCCGCACTTCCGGATGACGGGTGCAGTGTAGAGATACATTCGAACCGGGCTGAAAATCTGCCAAGTTCGTGCACGGTATGGCGACAGACCCCACTTCAGCATCCAGGCGCATCAGCTCAGGAGGGATTGCCACAGCCGGGCTGGCGAGATCGACAACCTCGGCCCCACCTGTTTCATCGAATTGTAAGCGGCCCAGGTTTTGTGGCCCGTTGAGCCAAAAGGTTGACAGTGTATCGTCCACACCCTCGAGCAACAGGGCTGAATTGGTCGCGAGCGATGTCCACGATGCTCGTGGTACCAGGACCCAGCCTAAGGACAGCGCCAACGTACGGGTTTGACCAGGGTCGGGCGGAATCGCCGCCAGCACATCCTCAATCCAGTTCCCAGGCCCATCCGTTACATAAAGTTGCATGCGGCGCGTGCCTTCTCTAAACACTAGTCGCCAACAAGAACCAGCAGGCGGCTCAGCAGGAGATATTTTGGCTGCCGCACACATAGGCATGCCGTTATCTCTCAAGAAGTCATTCAATCTGGCGAGCGTAAAGGTCGCCAAAACTTCATGAAACTCGACAGGGGCTGCTGCAAATTCCGGCAATGGCAACTGGGGCAGCAACCAGGCACACCAGTCTACTTCAGGTACCCAAAACGACAGCGGCGCACCTTCAACCGTTGTGTCGATACGCAGTCCCTTCCCAAAAGCCGGCTGGTAACTGCACGCCAAGGCATAACCATCGCCAAAGTAACAGGCATCAAGCCGACTCAAATGGAGGGTTGTCCACGTGTCAACATGCTGGGTCATGTTCCACCTCCAGCGACACGCTCATGCCAAGCGTCTTATCGAGCGCACTGGCAAGCTCATCCTGATGGGCGATCATATGTTGCGCCCTTTCAGCAGATGGCGTGATCAACTTGAGGATAAGACGGTCGTGACTTAGACGTACCTGAACCGTCAGACCAGCCAAAGGACCAGTCACTGTGCGTAGCGCTAGCTCCTGGGTATCCAGCACCTTGGGCAGACTGGGTACACCATTACGGATTGCTTCACCGCGCGTTGTGGTAAAGCGCGGTAATGGCGCTTCGTTTGCACTGACTGGTACATCGGCTTGCACAGGAACCTGCGGTACCCAGGGATTCAAATTTTCTGCGGTAGCTTCCAGCATCTGGCGAAAGCGCGCACTCGCACGCGTATCAGCTTGCTGATTATTGCTGCCAGTGTGGCGTGGATCACGATCTTGCAATGAAATGGGCTTCATGCTTCCGCTCCGATTAACAGCCGCAGCTTTTCCTGCTCACGCAGGTTCTTGCGCAGCAATCCTTCTTGTTCAGCCAGGGTTTGTGCCAGTTGAAGCCGTTCAGACACAAGTGTGTCGAGCTGATTCTGCAGACTCTGATCTTGGCGTTCGTGGCAGGCCAGCTCGCTTCGCAACTGTTCAAGCGCAGACTGGCTGAATTGGCCGCTATGTGCCGCCAATACACGCCACGCTGCCTGCAATTCGCGGCGAGCTTCAAGCACTGCAGTCTGCCGAGCAGCCAATCGGGCATCATCTGCAGCAAGCTGTACCAGCCAAGATCGCAGGCTCTGTTCACGTCGTTGTTTAAGCTTGAGTAACCGGATCAGCATGGCAGACCAACCGTTTTACTTAACGCCATGAGCGTTTCATCATAATCATCCACCTCATCCAACGGCTGGCGCAGGAAGGTTTCGATCATGCCGCGACGCTGCATGGCTTCATCAGTCTCTGCATCATGCCCCGTCTTGTATTCACCCACCCGGACCAACAACTCGATTTCCTGCCAAAGCGTCAACAGGTGGCGCAGATGCGCTGCTGCTGCGCGATGCGGAGGCGAAGTCACCTGATACATCACCCGGCTTACGCTTGCCAGCACATCAATTGCCGGGAAATGGTTGGCTTCCGCCAACTTACGTGAGAGCACGATATGACCATCGAGCAATGAGCGAACCTCTTCAGCTAATGGATCCGTCCTGTCTTCCATCAAAATGGTATAGAAAGCAGTAATGTTGCCCTTCGCAGCCGGCCCCGCCCGTTCCAACAACCGTGGCAGACGAGCATAAAGACTGGGAGGATAACCACCGGCGACAATAGGCTCGCCTGCCGCCAGCCCGATTTCCCGCACTGCACGTGCGTAACGGGTTAGCGAATCCACCAGCAACAGCACATTCGCACCTTGATCGCGGAAATGTTCGGCTATCGCCGTGGCGGTTGAAGCAGCTTTGAGCCGCTCCAGGGCCGGGCGGTCAGACGTCGCGACGACAACGATGCTGCGTGCTCTGGCCTCCGGTGTCAGCACCCGCTCCAGAAACTCGCGTACTTCACGGCCACGCTCACCAACCAGTGCAACCACGATGACATCGGCCTTGGTACCCGCGCACAGCATGCCCAGCAAGGTACTCTTACCGCAGCCAGCAGGCGCAAAGATGCCCATCCGCTGTCCTAGGCCACAAGTGAGCATGCTATCTATCGCACGCACCCCTACCGGGAACCGTTGTGAGATGACACTACGCTGCATCGGATCGGGAGGTTCTGCATCAATACTGCGCCACGAGGTCACATCCGGTTCAGGCATTCCATCGATTGGTTGTCCCAACGCATCCACTACCCGGCCAAGCAAGCCATCGCCGACACCCAGTTCGGCTCTATGCCCACTCGGCTGCACCATCATCCCAGCGGTCACACCTTGGGGCTCGCGATATGGAGAAAGCAGGATAGAGTTACCGTTCACACCGATCACCTCGGCCACGCCGACCCCCTGCACTTCGCACAGCTCGCCAAGCGCAGCACCTGGCATATGAGCACGTAGCAAGGTGGCACTAACCTCACTCAACCTTCCCTCATAACGCTCGCCCGCATGGACGGTCCGCTTGAAAACTGGCGGCTCCAGCGCAGCAAGAACAGCTTGATAATCAGGCAGGCGCATGTTCCTCTCCAATCCATTCGATATGACCTAGTACCTTCAGTTCAGCCTCATCACCAATTTCCTGGAACGACAGAACCGACACGTTGAAATGTTCCCTTTCAATCAATTTGCGAACAAAACGACGGACATCGATGGCGGTAACCAGGACTGCCGTAGCATGTCCAGGCTGCGCCAGCGCCTCATTAATCTGAGCAACAATGGTCTGGTTCTCTTCACTGCTGAGCGCAGAATAGGAACCTGCTGAGGTTTGGCGGATTGACTCACGGATGGTCTGTTCAATATGACTACCAACCACCCAGGCATTGATCCAACCCTGGCCATGCCGATGACGGCCAACAATGTGGCGCCGTAAGGCAAGACGTGCATACTCCGTCAGCATCACCGGGTCTTTTTCGCGCGGGGCCCACTCCACCAGTGCCTCAAACACACCACGCAAATCACGGATCGATACCCCTTCAGCAACCAGTCTCTGCAATACATCGGCAATACGGCCGCTGGGCAACTGACGCTGTAGCTCCTTGACGAGCTCGCCATAACGTTGCTCCATCTGATCCATCAGATAACGTGCTTCCTGTACCCCAATCAGCTCAACGGCATAACGATCCAAAGCCAGGGAAACCACATACACCAAGCTGTCCAGATCGTGATAAAGACGTATACCAAGGGCTGTCAAACTGTTTGCCTGCTCAGCCGATATCCATTGCAACTGCAATCCACCGAAAGGCAACACGTCACGCGCAACGGCCTGCGGTAAAGGGCCGCTATTGATGTCGGCCAACCATTGCGGTCGTAAATGCAAGGACAGGACCGATTCCTGATACAACATCAAATTGATTTCATCACGATCCAGACTTGCATCACCATGAACAACAATTTCCGGCAGGGGTAGACCAAGCCGCTCCAATTTTTCTCGTCGCAGGACTGCCAAAGCGTTGTCCAGTTGACCATCTCGCATTTGATCGGGATGTACTCTCAGCAATAAGGGCAGCGCACCTACCGGCATCATTGCTGCGGAACCCGGTGTACTGCTGTCATGGCGCCCATCTGCCGTTACGCCAACACCATCTTTACCGCCACTACTACTGCTTTTTGATAACCAACCCGCAACGCCTGCGATCATGGCAGCCAAGGCCAGAAAGATCAGCACGGGGAAACCGGGAAGGAAAGCGAACAGCACCAATACCGCAGCAACAATCCAAAGCGCACTGCGCTGCCGCATGATTTGTGAGGAAACTTCGGATGCCAGATTACGGCGTTCCTCGCCAGGCACCCGGGTAACGATAATGCCCGCAGCAATGGAGATGAGCAGCGCTGGAATTTGCGCAATCAGACCATCGCCAATCGAGAGAATGGCGTAGGTGGTGGCAGCCTCGCCGGCGCTCATGCCATGCATGAAGACACCGACGGCGATACCGCCGAAAATATTGACCAGGATAATGATGATGGAGGCAATGGCGTCGCCTTTGACGAACTTCATTGCGCCATCCATCGCACCGTACAGCTGGCTTTCTTTTTGGATCAGCTGCCGCTGGCGACGCGCTTCGGCCGCATCGATGGTGCCAGCGCGCATGTCACCATCAATACTCATCTGCTTGCCAGGCATGGCATCAAGCGAGAAACGCGCGCTCACTTCAGCCACACGTTCCGAACCCTTGGTAATGACGATAAACTGCACAACAGTGATGATGGCAAACACAATCAAGCCAACCACCAGATTGCCGCCCACCGCGAAATTACCGAAGGTGTAAACAATCTCACCGGCATCATGCTGCAACAGAATCAACCGGCTGGTACTGATTGTCAGCGCCAACCGGTAAAGCGTGGTGATCAGCAGCACAGCAGGAAAAGCCGAGAACTCCATCGGTTCACGGATATACACCGCCATCATCAACAGCATGATCGACATGGTCAGGTTGATCGCGATCAGCACGTCGACCAGCAAGGTCGGCAGCGGCACGATCATCATGAAGATGGCTAGCAGCAAAATGGCCGCAAGGATTACATCCTGGCGTGCCTGAATACGATGTAGCCAGCTATTTAGCGAGACCATGGTCACTTCCAGCGATGCGATCCAGCAACCGGCGTTGCAGCTTGCTGAGCGCAGCCCAGAGCTCCGCCTGGGTGCCGGTTGGCGCTGCTACCGAAAGCCAGAGGCTTCCCTGCGCCAACCATGTACGCATAGGCAGCCCATTGCTGATTTCCGGCTGCAGAAACCCCAGCATCTGCTTCAAAGCAGCCTGACGCAGATGTTCCGGGAATGGACGTGCAGCCGATATCAATGCACGACCGGACTGCTGTTCCAGGTGTAGGGTATCGTCGCCAATGCACACTGTCATATGCGGCGCGGCTTGGCCGGCAGTCACCTCTAACAGGCGCAGCCAGTATTCACCTTGTCTTTGCCATTGCAGATCCATGGCGCAGCATCTCCTAGTTGACGATGGCTGCATCTTGGCTTGGTCGGCTAGCCTTACCCATCCGGTGAATACCTTAGGTTCTCCTGACATCCAATTTTGTGAATACACCAAACCGCTTTTCACACCACTCAAAAGCAATACCCCGTCCTCATTGGCGTTTAGGTGCTTGCTTATGGTCTGCTGCAAAACAACCATCTACGGGAATACCTAATAACAAAAGCCACGCGGGTACTTTTTACATACTACGGATATCGCCGACCGCTGCGTGGAGCAGCGTTCGAACAGGAGCTAAGGTATTCGATTCGTGGGTTGGTTCCCTCGCAATCCCGCTCTCAGAGCGGCACTGAAGGATTCAGGTGTTGGCCGGATAGGGTAAGCAGCCAGCTTTACAGACAATGGCGCCATCTCAAGTGGAGGAGTGCGCCATGGAACTGGGCGACCAATCCGTACAACTCATCACCATGCTGGCGGTGCTTTCATTACTACCTTTACTGATAGTGATGGGTACGTCCTTTCTAAAGCTGGCAGTTGTATTCTCGCTCCTGCGCAATGCCCTGGGTGTACAGCAGATTCCACCGAATATCGCGCTTTACGGTCTGGCACTCATCCTGACCTTCTTCATCATGGCGCCGGTTGGAATGGCAGTGCAGGACCGGATGGCCGCTTCGCCCGCAGAACCCAAAGCCACTCTCTTATCTCGCGTCAACAGCGACACACTGAACCCTTATCGCGACTTCCTGAAGAAACATACCGCGCCCACGCAGCTGCACTTCTTCCGTGATGTGGCGCGCAAGAACTGGCCCGCAGCTTACCGTGACCGTATCAGTGAAGATTCCCTGTTGTTGCTGATGCCTGCATTTGCCGTCAGCCAGCTGATTGAAGCCTTCAAGATTGGGCTGTTGCTCTTCCTTCCTTTCATTGCCATCGACCTGATCATCTCCAATGTGCTGCTGGCCATGGGCATGATGATGGTATCGCCGATGACGATCTCCCTGCCCTTCAAGCTGTTGGTGTTTGTGCTGATCGGTGGTTGGGACAAGCTGCTGAGCCAGCTACTTCTTTCCTATCAGTGAGGTATGGCCGTGGGAGAAGCGCTAATCATCCATTTGGCCAGTGAGCTGCTGTGGCTGGTACTCATACTGTCGTTGCCAGTTGTCGTCGTGGCATCCGTGGTGGGCGTACTGGTCAGCTTTGTGCAGGCGCTGACTCAGGTGCAGGACCAGACTGTGTCCTTCCTGCTCAAGCTGGTCGCTGCCTGTATTACCTTGGCAGCAACTTACCATTGGATGGGGGAGGTATTGCTGCGCTACACCGCACGTAGTTTTGAACTGATCTCGCGCATGAGCAGCTGATATGGAAGAGCTGACACGCTGGTTGCCTTTGCTGGGTGTCGCCATTATGCGGCCTTTGGGCGTGATGCTGCTGTTACCCCTGTTCAACCCGGCTACGCTTGGCGGGTCATTGATTCGCAATACCTTGGCATTAATGGCCACGCTACCGGTATTGCCTTTGTTATTACCGATGACAGTACCCGATCCGGTTAATGCAAGCGGTACCTACATCATGCTGTTAACCAGCGAACTGGTGGTGGGCCTGTTGCTGGGCTTCTCTGCCGCGATCCCCTTCTGGGCGGTAGATATGGCCGGTTTTGTGCTCGATACCCTTCGCGGTGCTTCGATGGCCGGGGTGTTCAACCCCTTGGCAGGGGGCCAGTCCTCCCCTCTCGGCGCGTTCTTCTCTCAGCTTCTCACCGTACTCTTCCTGGTCTTAGGCGGTTTTCGTGCCCTGCTGGATGCTCTCTTCCATTCCTATACCCTTTTGCCGCCGGGCGAGAGCTGGCAATGGTCGACGCAGTTCATCCCTTTCCTGGCACGGGAGTGGCAGACGCTTTATACACTGGCACTCGGTTTCGCCATGCCCGCCTTGGTCATGATGGTATTGGTCGATCTTGCCCTGGGTCTGCTCAACCGGTCAGTACAGCAGCTCAACGTATTTTCCCTGTCCATGCCGATCAAGAGCGTGATTGTTCTGTTGATGCTCATCATCAGCCTGCCCTTTGGCTTTAGCGATGTCATTCACCGCTTCGTCAATTTCGATGGCGGCCTGGTACAGATGCTGGAGCCGAAGCGGTGAGCGAGAAAACCGAACAGCCCACATCTAAACGGTTACGCGATGCCCGGGAACGGGGTCAGGTCGTCAAGAGCCAAGAAATCAACGCGATGGTGCAACTCGGGTTGATTCTGCTTTGGGTTATTGCGGAAGGTTCGACATTGCAGGCTGCTATAGCCGGCTGCATGGACACAGCTATTCAAGTCAGCATCCTGCCGCTGGGAGATGCGCTTGCCCAACTGACCGGACAGATCGCAGCAGTGTTCATCCGTTTTGTGTTCGGCCTGGCCGCCTTGTTGGTGGTATCGCTTACGCTGACAGGTTTCTTGCAGGTGGGCTTTCTGATTGCCCCCGAAGCCCTGAAACCTACAGCAGAACGGATCAATCCACTCAGCAACCTCAAACAGATGGTGTCGCTGCACAGCCTGTTTGAACTTGCCAAGATGCTGCTGAAGGTAACAGTGCTCGGCTTGACCTTCGCCTATCTGCTCGACCGCTATGCCTCCTCGTTCAGTCATTTACCGCAAGCAGGACTGACCGCCGGGTTTGCCGTCTGCGTACAGATGGCACAGTGGATGTGGATAGCACTGCTGATCACCACTGCGGTTTTCTCCGTCGCTGACTATGGCATGCAGTACTACCAACTAAGACGCCAACTGATGATGTCGCACCAGGAAATCAAACAGGAATACAAAGATTCGGAAGGCAACCCCGAGATCAAAAACCGGCGGCGCGAGCTGCACCGTGAAGTACAAAGTGGCAGCCTTGCCGGCAAAGTGGCAAGCTCTTCCGTCGTGGTGCGTAACCCGACCCATATCGCCGTATGCCTGAGTTACGTGCCGGATGAGACCCCATTGCCTGTGGTGTTGGAGTATGGTCGTGACGCGCGTGCGCAGCAAATCGTGACGCTTGCTGAGCAATATGACATTCCGGTAGTGGAAAACGTCCCACTTGCCCGCGCGCTGATCAACAGCACCATGCCTGGTGACTATGTGCCTGAACCACTATTTGAAGCGGTTGCCCAGGTGTTGCGGTTGGTCCAGGAGCAGATGGAGGCTGATGATGCTGCGCCTTGAAGCCCGAAAAGCATGGCCAGTCGTCAACCGTGTCATACAACTCGGATGCCTGTTAAGCATAACGGCCACAGCCAACGCAACCCAGATGCTGGAATGGTATTCCGTCCCCGCTAATCCGGTGGAACCACCCCCAGCTATCCGCCCTCAGGCAACCCCGCGCCCAAGTAAAACCCCAACGGTGACCACGCCCGTTCCTGTGGATAAGCCGAAAAAACCTGAAGCACTCAGCCCTTCGGCGCAGCAGTATGCTCCCATGATCGCCGATGTGGCTGCGCAATATGCAGTCGACCCGCTATTGGTACACGCAGTCGTACGTGCAGAATCGGCTTATCGGCCTAGTGCCGTATCCAATAAAGGCGCGATTGGGCTGATGCAGGTGATCCCGGCTACCGGCCGCCGGTTCGGCAAGACCGAGTTGAATAATCCGCGCGACAATCTGGAAGCAGGAGCTGCCTATCTGAAGTGGCTGATCGAACGCTTCGATGGCAGGCTCGATCTTGCACTAGCAGGTTACAACGCAGGCGAAGGGGCGGTTGCCCGCTACGCGGATCAGATACCTCCATATGCGGAAACTCGCCAATATGTCAGCAAGGTACTGTCCTATTATGCAAGCGCCAAAGGTACAGCAGCCAACCCACACACTATGCCGATGTGGACGGCCGCGCCGCCCTCGCTTGCCAAACGTCCTGCGCCTACCCCCAGTCAGGGAGTACATGACATGTCGCGATTACTGCAATTGTTTATTGGGGGATCAACCCCTGCGCAATAATGCAAAAGTGTTAGAACTTGTTCAAAGTCTCGCGATTTCGACGCTGCATTCCTAACGCGCAGCAGACTTTGAACAGGTTCAAAGGAATGGATGCCACTAAACCACATGACTTGCTTGCGATTCATTTCATATGAACATCAAAGGTAACACCAAGGTGGTTCAGTCCCTAGTCGGACACCAAGATGCATCCCAGCCCTGGAGTCTTGCATGAAGTATCCACCGTGGAAAACCTCTCTGCCATTTCGCCTGAGCATGGTGCTGAGCGTGACGATGGTTTTGTTCTGGATCATCACGACCACCATCAGCTTTTATCTGGATTTCAAGCAGGCGCGGGCAACGCTGGTTGAGTTGATGGATATCCAGATCAAGAATCGGGCGCAACAGGAAGCCGACAAACTGGCGTCCGTCGCACGTGACGTACACACCCTACTGCAGTCCTGGCAAAACACCCCACGAAATGGCAGTAAAGAACACTATCAATATCTGGCATCCGAATTCATTCCCTACCATACCAAGCAGCTACCCACACCACTGGAAAGCAAGGCCCAGGCATTTGTCGAAGCTTTTGGCGCGAGCGGTATAGGGCACATCATCGATACTTTTGTACTACTGGATTCCGGTGTTGCACTACATCAATCGAACGAAGACGAGGCCGTCCGGAAACACTATTTCGACCAGTTGGTCCGATTGCGCCAGACTGCACCCTATAAAGGACTGATGTGGGGAAAGCCTTATGCCACCGGCAAAGATGGCTGGCGCGTATCGGTGGGCCGGCTGGATACCGGTACTGGCGCCATAGTGGGCATGACCGTACAGCTTTCCAAAACATTTGGCAGCGATGCCGACAAGATACGCGGTACCGATGTGGCATGGCTCGATGCACAAAATCACCCACTGCTGCCCCAAGCTACAGCTGCCAGCCAAATATTCAGTGAGCTCATTGGTTTGCCAGACTGCACCAACCTGTCTGTATGGCATATCAAAGGAATACATACTCAATGTACGCAGATTGAAGCGACAGGTTGGCGCTTCGTTCAGTTCTATCCTTCATCACGTCTCACCGACGAAGCGCTGGCAAGCATGCAAAAGCGGCTGCCTATTGCCGTGCTCACACTGATCTTGCTTGTAGGGTTGCTTTACTACGTACTGAAACGCAGTCTGGGCGGGACCCTTAATACCTTTGTAAAGACCATCGATGCAGAGGGGCCTGTCAATCAATATGCTCGCCTGCCGGAATACCGGCTCGATGAACTGGGCCAGATCGCACGGGCTTACAACCATCTGCTTGATGCCATCAAGGCACAATACGCCGAGCTGGAAGCCAAGGTAGCGGAACGCACCAGTGCGCTCAACCAAGCCAAAAAGCTGGCTGAACGCGCTAATGCCAACAAAAGCGAGCAGATCACCAGTATTAGCCACGAGATCCGTACACCGCTCAATGGGATAGTCGGCGCGCTGATGTTGCTGCAGAAGACCGACTGCGACAGCAACCAGCACGATCTGGTGGACTCCGCCATCAACTGTTCTGGCCACCTGTTGGAAATTATCAATAACCTGCTGGACTTTTCGCGGATTGAGTCCGGGCAGATGGTGGTTACGCCCGTACCGGTCGGGCTATTCGAACTGATCGATCAGGTGATGCTCACCATACAGGCGCCGGCAATCAACAAGCGTTTGAATCTGAGTGTGGACATCGCCGCTGCGTTTCCCCGCACACTGCATACCGACGGTTTACGGCTACGGCAGATACTGATCAATCTACTAGGCAATGCCGTCAAGTTCACCAGCGTGGGCGAAGTGCGGTTGTCTGGCTGGTGCCAGGACGATCATGTCTACTTCAGCGTACGCGATACCGGTCCCGGCATCCCTCGCGACAAACAAAAACAGGTATTCGCGCCATTCCAGCAAGTCGTTGTCCATACCGCAGGCAGTGGGTTAGGTCTTCCCATTGCCCGCAGCCTGGCAAAATTGCTGGGAGGCGACCTGCGTCTGTGTCAGGACGATCAATTCACTGGAGCCTGTTTCATACTCACACTGCCACTGCATGATGCGGTGATCGAAGTGCCGATTTCAGGTGGTGTGGTCGTCGCGCCAACACGGCTGCACCATCAATTAGCCCAGTGGGGCTATAGCCCGGAAACCGGGTACAACGAACAGCTCGAAGCACCCGAGCTTGCCTATCTGCCTGCAAGGCTGCGGCAGAAACTTAATGCATCGGGAGAAACCGAACGCGTCTCCGCCGGCGTGGAACTCGCCCCATCGCCTTGGTCACTCAAGGTGCTGGTGGTGGATGATGTCGATACCAATCGGGACATCATCGGCCGGATGGTGCGTCAGCAAGGCCATCTGACCATTGAAGCCGCCGGCGGTATGGCCGCCTTGGAACTGGGCCGGCGACAGATCTTCGACCTCGTGCTGATGGATATGCGCATGCCCGGCTTGAGTGGTGTGGAAACCGTTGCGCGTTGGCGGGATGAATCAAACGGTGTGCTCGACCCTGATTGCCCCATCATCGCACTGACTGCCAATGCCCAACCTGGGGAGCGGGAGCGCCTGCTGGCGCTAGGGCTGAATGAATACCTGACCAAACCGATTGTCCCGGCCGTACTTGCGCAAGCCATCGAATTTGCCGCCGACATGCAACTGGAACGCAGTATTGAACTTGCCATCAACGCAGGCATGCAGGTTCCCATACTTGGCAAAGACAAGCACTTGATGGTGCGGCTCGGTCATGATCTGGCCGAGCGTCAACAAGCACTGGGGCGAGCCATTGCGAATGGCGACCGTGAACAGGCGCTGGAACTTTTGCACAGCTTAAAGGGTTTGGCCGGGCAAGCGGGGCTTGATCTGGTTTGCGAAGCTGCCGAGCAATGGGAAATTCAACTACGTGAAGGCGATGCGTTGCGGGAAGCCGACTGGGTCGCATTCGGCCAATTGATAGAAAGCGTGGAGTCCACTTTAGGAGCCCATCCACTACGGTAGTGGAAGATATTTTGTTTTGAACAAATTCTCGAAACCTGTTCAAAGTCTCGCGAGCTAAAGCAAGACAAGGCGAAAACAACTGAGGAGGCGGAGTTTACACATCATTCCGAGCCTGTTTTAACGCCGTATTGCTGACGCACAGCAGGCTTTGAACTGGTTCTCAGAACTCGATCAATCCCAACCTGCGCGCCCAGCTGCTCAATTCAGCCGCATTATGTGCACCAAGCTTGCGCATCAGATTAAGCCGATGGGTTTCCACGGTTTTGAGGCTTATTGACAGCAGTTCCGCCACATCACGGTTACGCTTGCCTTCAGCCACCAGTTTGAGCACCTGTCGCTCACGCAAGGTGAGTGCAGCCTCTCCCGCAGGGGCTTCGGGCGCGACAATCGAATCGAGCTTGAGCGCAGGGTCGATAAAGGTTTTTCCAAGTGCAGCATATTGCAATGCCGCCAGCAGCACTTGCTGAGGACTTTGCTTAAGCACATAGGCCAGTGCACCGGCCTCTATGGCAGCACGGCCCCGATGTTCTTCATTGGAGGCAGTAACGACAATGATACGTAATGCTTCCCAGCGCCTGGTCAGTTGGTGAATGACGTCCACCCCGTCCATGCCGGGCAAAGACAGGTCCAGCAGAATCAAGTCTGGCGCAAGACGTTGGCACGCCTCGTAGACTTGCAGACCATCGGTGACCTCTCCCACTACCTCATATCGCCCTTGCGCAGCCAGCAAATTGCGAAGGCCATCGATGAGTAGGGAGTGATCCTCAACAATCAACACACGTAATTTGGCAAAGGATGTCAGGCTCATATCAGGTCATTTCGTGACGCAATCATTTACCGTTATAGCAATTCAGGTCAAGACCGGATGCTCTGCTTTTGGCTCCATAGGCAGTATCTAGGCCATGAAACGCGAACTCGACCCCAATAGATCGTTTGCCTGGTTAGCCCGACGCCTTGCCATCCCGGTGCCTGAGCAGCGTAGTGCGCCACTGCTTGGCCAACTAGGTGGTCGGCAACTGCGCGCCCGGGCGTTCCCAACCGGGCTCACCATCGCATTGGCGCTCGACAGGCCTGTGCGGCAAGCATCAGCTGCCTGCCTGATGCTCGCAGCCACGCCTGAAGCGTGTGATGACTCACTTTACGTCAACGACGATCAGCTCTGGCTACTGCGTCGTTACCCCGTCGTATTGCTTGATGTCGAACTGGACCTGCTGCTGAAACAACAGCAGGCGCTGGCTGCCCTGCTGGCAGAAGATACCACACCAGACATTGCTCCCTTGCCGCGTAACGGGAGTTTCGCATGAAGTCCTTGGAATCAGTTCACTCACTGGCAGGACCAGCACTCGACCAGCGGTCCACCCATCTCACTGCAAATTCCAGTTCCGGCGTTGCGCCAACTCCCGCACAAACACGCCAGAACAAAGTACTGGACAGATTCCACCGCATTTGCCTTACCGTCACCCTATGCAGTCTGTTTTCCACAACTGCATTAGCTCAACCTATACCCTGGCGTGGCGAGCCTTTTTTTGTTTCCAGCCGTGGCAGCAAACTTGCCAATGTCTTGCGAGACCTTGGCGCCAACTACAACCTGCCGGTGGTAGTCAGTCCCAAGATCGACGAAGACTATGCCGGCACACTGGTCGATAAACCAGCCGGCCAGGCTTTGGCTGAGCTGGCCCGCCTTTACCAGTTATTGCCTTATTTCGATGGCAACACGCTGTACATCTACAAAGCCCAGGAAATCAGCAGAGCGTTGATTACGCCTAACTACCTGGAAACAGACAAACTGATCAAACTGGTCACGCAAAGCGGCTTGCTCGATGGCCAAGCCTGCCAGATAAGTGCCGTTGGCAATGCCAGCACCGTGCAGGTAGCTGGCGTACCAGTATGCCTTTTGCGGATTCAGGAGCTGACAAAGCAACTCGATGAACAGAATCTCAATCAGGAGCAAAACAAGGAATCGGTTGATGTTTATGCCCTGAAATATGCCAACGCCGGCGATACCAATTACAACTATCGTAGCCAAAGTGTTGTTGTGCCGGGCGTTGTGTCGGTATTGCGCGAAATGGCGCAAGGCCGGGCCCTCCCCTTGGCTGATAATAAAGGTCCCGCACCTACCGATACCAGCAGTTTGCCAACTTTTGCCGCTGACTCCCGGCAAAATGCAGTGTTGATCCGCGATCGTAAAAAGAACATGGGTCTTTATGCCGACCTAATTGCCAAACTCGACCAACGGCCGACTTTGGTGGAAATTTCGGTTGCCATCATCGATGTGGATGCTTCTGATATCAACCAGCTCGGTATCGACTGGTCAGCATCGGCAAAAATCGGTGGTGGCAGCGTCAGTTTCAATGCCAACAGCGGATTGGGATCAGACAGCTTCTCCTCTGTAGTGTCGAATGCAGGTGGCTTCATGGCTCGCCTCAACGCACTGACCGAGAAATCCAAAGCCAAGATCGTCTCACGCCCATCCGTCGTCACACTCGACAATGTACAGGCTGTGCTTGACCGCAACATCACCTTTTACACCAAGCTCAGCAGCGAAAAAACCGTCAAGCTGGAATCGGTGACTGCCGGGGCACTGATGCGGGTTACACCGCGCATCATCCGGGAGTCTTCCGGTGAAAAGGTATTGCTGACACTCAATATTCAGGACGGTCGCCAAGGCAAGCCTTTCAGCCAAGCCGAGTCGTTACCCCAAATCCAGAACGCCGAGATCGCAACCCAAGCAACGTTGAACCTTGGTCAGGCCCTGCTGCTGGGTGGTTTCGTACAAAACGAAGACAGCGAAACCGAGCGCAAGATTCCGCTGCTTGGGGATATCCCCCTGCTTGGCAGTCTTTTCCGCAGCAAGGCACAGAGTACCCGGAGCATCGTCCGCCTGTTCCTGATCAAGGCCGAACCCCGCTTACTGGACTGAGCACACTGAGGGAAATGACATCATGAATGCCCGCTACAAGCTCAAACTGCTTACCGGCCCCCTTGCCGGTCGCGAGCTGCGCTTGCCATCCGGCCAGTTTACCCTGGGGTCCGGAGACAGCGATCTTTCCCTGCCGCTTGATGGCGATATCCAAGCCAGCCTGCAAATCGAAGACGAACAGATCGTACTCGACAGCAATACACCATGCTGGGTCGACGGTACATCATTTGCACCAGGCATCTTGCCGCTGGGCAAGGTTATCGACCTCGCCGGGTTTTGCTTCATCCTCGGTACAACCGACACAAAGCTGGGTACTCCCCGCGTACCGTCACGGCACCGTCCCGCTCCTGTGGGGCTCTATGCTGTTGCTATTGGCATCGCGGCGCTGGCTTTTGGTGGTATCGCGCTGATGCCCCAGCCCCTACCTTCTGCTCCCACGCCACGGGAATGGTTACCCACGGCGCTGAAAGCCACGCCAGACCTGAAAGTACGCTGGTCCAATCCGAATGAACTGGTATTGAGTGGCCGATGCGCCAACAACAGCGAGCTGACTGGCCTAGTCACACGTTTACATGCAGCCGGCATCAGACTGGTTCGCGAAGTCATTTGCGACAACGAGTTACAGCAAAGCGTACAAGCCGTCATAACCGGCTACGGTTATCGCAATATCGACGTCAGAATCAATCCCAAAGGCGAAGCCCTGATTGACGGCCCGATTCGCAACGATACCAACTTCCCTGCGCTAACTGAGGCACTGAACCAGCTACCTGGCCTGCATGGCTGGCAGCTCAGTAACCAAGGAAGCGAAGAGTTCAGCGAATTGCTACAGCACCTGAAGCAAAGCGATTTATTCGATGGGTTGAGTGCGCAGCGAGATGAACGCGGTTTACTGCTTTCCGGCCAGCTCGACGCTTCGCAGCAAAACGCCATCGAGCAACTGCTGAAAACACTCAATGCTCTACCGGGCAGGCGTTACTCCTTACGCTACGTCAATGCCGCCAGTGTGATCAAACCGGGTGACTACTTACCTGCAGCAATAAGGGCATTGGGCGGTAACGAACAATCACCCTATCTGGAATTAACCAACGGTGTGCGATTGCAACCCGGAAGTCAGGTACTACAGGGTATGCGCATTGTGGCACTGAGCACAGCCGGTGTTTCCCTGGCTAACGATCAGCAGTTGGTCTTCCTCCCTTTCAATACGTAATACCGATTCAAAACTATCAGATAACAGCACCCATAAGGGTCGCGTAATCAGGCAGGAATCCATAAGTTCTCAGTATCTCAGCAATGGGAGCAAGTACAACATGCAAACTCTGACTCGACTGGAAGACCAGCTATTGGACGATCCACGCGGACATCATCGCGCCGCTTTGCTTGATCAATTGGCAGCTGCCGCTGCCGAGCTGGCACAACATCAACGGCAACCTCATACCCATGAGGATTACCTACGGCTGGAGCAACGCCGTCAGGCATGTGTGGCTGCCATGCAGATCATCACGCAAATCTGGCACCGTCACCACGCTATTGTACCAGCCCGTTCGCGTTGATCATTCACGCGCCGACCCACGAGCAATCCATCGAATCACCCCTTGTATCAAGTCAATTCAGGTGATGACCTGATGGGGCAAATGTCCTTGGAAAGCGATGATGTAACCACGCTATCAAAGTGGTCAGTGGAAAGTAAGATGAATACCTTGCATATCATTCTTGGCTTCCAGGTCAGCCAGATTCGCATTGCCGACGCAGTACATCCCGTTAATGGGCCCAGTGTCATGTTACTGACGACAGAGGCGCCTGTAGAGGCAACGACACCCGGCGTGGCGGTACATTCGTTCTCCCCGGCGCAAGTCTTGCCAGTCTATCGCGATATGCAACATCTGCTGGGCCCCGCCCTATCGCATTGCGCCCTGTCATCTGTGCACGAGATACCAGCTGGGATACGTCTGCTCAATGCAGCCGAACAGCTGGCCACGGCTGATATTAACGCCATGTTGCATTTTGTCCTCAGCTATTGCCTTGCAGTCGACGCGGAATACTCTGCTGCACTGCTTCACAAGTTGGTTCGAGGTGATAGCGACCTGTTCGACTTTATGAACCGCAACCGTCTCCAACCCTGGTCTGTTGCCCGCTACGCCGAGGAACTTGGGCTTTCCCTGCGTAAGTTCAACCAGCTTTTCTATGAAAAGTACGGCGTATCACCCAAACACTGGTTGTTGGAACAACGGCTGAATCACGCACGTGAACTGCTTGTTTCCACAACCAGCAAGATCATCGATATCGCGCTTGAATCCGGTTTCTGCAGCCACGCGCATTTTTCGGACAGCTTCCGCAAACATTTTCAGATGTCGCCCAGCGAAATCCGGCGTGATTCGGGCTTCATTCCCGCCCCTACGCTGCCTTGAAAGGAACGTCATGAATATCGAAAACATTGTCGCGCAGATGGGCAGTCAAGTTGGCCGTGCTGCGAGTGATGCAGAAATCGCCATGAAAGGTGATGTCGTAAACAGCCCCGAGACCATGCTCAAGACTCAGTACTTCTTGCAGCAATACTCGGTTGCCGTTGGCTATTCGAGCGCAGTGATGAAGTCACTGAAAGACATGATGATGGGGATCATTTCCAAGATCTGACCCAGCTTGCTATTGGCTAAGCCTGCCTGAGCAGGCAGCCAACTGATTGCCCTATGGATGCAAACATGATGGATACCTCGATCCCCGAACTGCCGGAAATACGCCGATTGGTTGTCGAAGCCGGTTTTGCTGCTGTTCATCTCGGCTTGAGACACGAGTTGCGCACCATCCTTACTGCTTTACCCGGCTGGATTGAAGACCCCGTCGTATTGGCCAGCTGCCAGGCAACCATGTTGTTCGGGCTGAATCAGCCAGCAGATGCGCTGGCCCAGCTGGATGGCCTACCCGACGATGTCTGTGCGGAACTACGTGCATTGTTGCATACGCAACTTGCAGCTCAACCCGGTCGTGCCGCCTAAAACAAGGAGCAAATCATGAACCTCGATCCTATCCATCAAGCTGCGCTGCCCACAATCAATCCCACTGAAGCTGTACAAGCGCCGGATGAGACCATGCAGGCTAAATTCGCTGCTTTGATGCAACCAGGCGTAGCGGCTACAGACCCCGTCGAACTGCTCAAAGCACAAAGCCAGCTGGGGAACATAGCTGTCGGTACTGACCTCACAGCCAAAGCAGTCGGTGCTTTGACGCAAGCCATAAACAAATTGGTGAACATGTCATGAAAACGCCAGCATGGAAATTATTCCTGCTTGCGCTGCCCTTGTTGTTGGCTGGTTGTAATGTCGACCTTTACAGCAAACTGGATGAAGGCGAGGCCAATCAGATGATGGCTTTGCTGATCTACCACAAGATTCCAGCGGACAAGCAAATAGCCAAGGATGGCGTCACACTGCGCGTTGATGAATCGCGCTTTGTCGATGCTGTAGAGGTCTTACGGCAGAATGGATTGCCTCGTCGCAAGACGGTAGGGATACAGGACCTCTTCCCCAGTGGACAGTTGGTCTCCTCACCTGAGCAGGAAGCCGCCAAGTTGCTCTACCTGAAGAGCCAGCAGTTGGAAAAGATGCTTAACAGCATGGAGGGAGTGGTCCGAGCCGAGGTGTCTGTCGCCGAACCGCCGCGCTCACGTGATGATCAGAACGCGCCAACCGCTTCTGCGGCTGTGTTCATCAAATACAGTCCCGAAGTCAATCTGCCCGCTCGTACCGCAGAAATCCGCAATCTGATCCGCGACGGCATACCCAATCTTTCACCCGAACGTATCAGTGTCACCCTGCAACGCGCTGAATTCCGCTATCAAACGCCACCGAGCGCCACGGCCAAAGAAGAACAGTCTATTAGACTGCCCTGGCTTGCAGCTGCAGGTGCAGGACTTCTGTTGGCGTTAGGGCTGATGATCTATGCGGTGCGTGCGCGTAAACCGAGAACGGCATGATTAACCCGGCCTTGCAAAGTCTGTATGCACTTTGGTGGCAACCCTGCGGTGTGATGCACCCAGGGTGGTGGACTCATCTGAATCTGGACAGTTGGCGAAGCCCATATCAAAACCAGCCGGCAATTGGTTCAACGTTGAATAAGCTCATCGGCTTGCGTTTGGGCCACGATGAACACTGCCCAGTACCTAAGCTGACTTCAACAGCACAGGTTCTGCTGGAAGATGTCGGCCGTTTCAAAATGCTGGGCATGGCATTGGGCTTATGGGCCTTGCAATGCCCTGAATACCTGTTCTTACGAACCTATCGGCAAGCGCTGAAAGATACTTTGGACGATGCCGCGATAGCACAGTTACAAGCGCTGTTTCCGGTCGATGCCCGTATGTCATCAAGCCTGCCGCCCGAAGCATTACCCGCCGCAGCAGCCGCGCTTGGTACCGCCTGGATTTCACATGCAGACGATCATGCCGTCGCAGCTGCCCGACTGTTGTTGCCGCCACCGGATATGCAACTGGCCCCCGCCGCGCCGGTAATGCCAGTTCTTAGCAAATTGTTGAAATGGCTATGAATCCTCTGCAACTTACCTTACATAAGATCCCAGGCCCACGCCCATTGGGCCCGATCATTCATGCAAATGCCTTGGCGCCTCAGTTAGCGGGTGCCGAAGTGCTTGCGGCTGCTCATGCAGAAGCAGACAGGTTGAAACAAGCCGCACAGGCCGTGCTTGCCCAAGCGCATGCGGAAGCAACCCGAATTCGTGAGATTGCCTATTCCCTGGCTGCGGAAGAATCTGCAGCAATGGTACAGCAGGCTTGCGACAAGGCTGTGGCCGATACTGTAGAGTGGATTTGCCATGAGCAGGTATTGGAGCAACGCATTGCTCGGCAATTGGCTTCACGCTGGCGTAGTTTGATGGCCAAGGTGCTTGGCGAGCTTCTCGGCAAAGCAGATCAAACCGAACTGCTGCTACGCCGGGTAGAACACAAAGTACAGGAACTACTGCCTGATGGCCGTGTCAGCCTACATGTGGCCCCTTCTGCCTTAGTCAGCACCAGTACTGCATTTACAGACATCCCAATGGTGACGGTGTCACCCGATGAGATGCTTTCTCCAGGCCAAGCACGGCTGGACAACGGACTGGTGCGTATTCACCTAGACTTGCCGGCCCAGCAGCAATTCCTCCTGGAGCAGCTGGCGGGGAATACAAAGCAGGTAGCACATGCTTAGGATTGATCAACTCACTGCCAGTACCGCGCCTAAGAGCATGGAGGAAGTGGCGCCACGTCTTGTTCAGCCGACCTCAACACACGGTGAGTCGGTCGTAGAACTTGCTCAGTCCGAGTTACTCGCTTTCCAGAACGATGCAATCTCCGAAACCCAAGAGGATTTGAGTTTCGCCTTGGGTGGGAAATTGCGCGATGCTCGGCGAAACAACAGCAATGCCGATGGTGTGCGTGGTCGCGTAGTCGCTGAAAAGCTGGTGGCCGAACTGGCTGCAGTCGGGCCTGTAGCATTAGATGATGTGCTGGACAACCTTGGGGACTGGGCGGACCGCCCCAATCCCCTACTTGCCTTGCAACAACGCTCTACCGATCCCGCGCAATACGCCCTGCACCTTGCAGCCGGCTTGGCTTATGGCAAGCCTTCTGCCCAATTGCGCAAACGGATGAGGGCGGCGCTTGCCGAACTGGCCAGCGACGATACACTCGTACTGTCCTTATTCGGTGCGCTGGAGTTTGGCGTTACTACGCCAGCGTTACGCCAAGATCTACAGCGTCTCTATCATCGGACTTCCGCGTCTCATAAGAAGCTTTCGCAATGGCTGGCACTGCTGGGCGAGAGGGAAAACCGCGACGGCAAACTACGCGCCATGATTCGGGTATTGGCTTTTGATCTTTCTGTCAGCGGACAACCCATTGTTGGTAGCCATCTTGCATCTGTGATTGCCGACTTGCACCAGTTGTTACGGATACTAGGATTACAGGCACATTGCGACCAATCTGCCCAAGCACTGGACATACCCGCATTCAACGGTGAAAGCTTTCTGACTATCGTGGTCGATCTGGTCGAGCAAGTGTGGGTTGGTCCTGATACGGTGGCTGAAATCGTTGAAACAATCAGCAAAGACCAGCATTACCGCTTTGCAAGCATATTGGCTCGCTTAATACAGTTGCTACCAGACGATTGCTTTACAGATGCTGAACATCGCCTGCAACTTGAAACCGCCATCGCCAGCTTCCGAGACAGCGCTGCTGAATAATCTTATTTTTCTTGTCATCAGAAACAGAAAACTGGGTAGCCACGAAAATAGCGGTAGTCGCGCCCGAAAAAGAAATTGCATTCAGTAAATCCTGAACTATATTTCGTGTCCGATCAGTATTCGCCAACCTAGTTAAAGCACACGTATCTGTGTGCTTTCTTTTTGTCCATTGCTTACCGGCCATTCTGAACAGAAATGAAAAAGGGGCAGTCATGCTGCCCCGTATTCTTATTCAATACACCCTTACAGATTAACAGGGCTCAAATGATCTTCTGATACGTGTAATGACTTTTCCTATCGCCACCACTTCAAGCTGACTCGTGGAAATAGGTGTTAGCGATTCACCCGTGAGCAATTCATAACGATCGCGACCCGGTAAGGTACTCATACACCCACTCAATGACTTACCACCCGTAATCGTGGTGATCTTGACTACGTCGTAGCAATTGCCATCTTCGTCCTTGGCATCGAACCGCACCATTATTTGATCTCGCATGGGTATTTCCTCCTATCTATTTTTGCTTTCATTTCTGGATAGCAATAACAGTGGTACCGGTCATATAGCGATGACAGTCGCCAAGCAAACAGAGATCCAGACCTAGCTTTGTACCTAAGCTACTCCGCTATTACCGTCAACACCCGGAAATAGTTCGCTCTAAAACATGTAAATAAGAGCACTTTCGTTAGATGACCTTTAGATTAACCATCCATGAAATATTTAATTGTAATATTCGAAAAAAATGTCGAATTTTGTTGAAAACATGGGGAAAACACGGCAAAGATAACTAGTACCTAATTGTAAAGACGTTGGGACCTACAGCAAAAAAAAACGGGGCAGAAAACTGGCCCGCTAAATTGAAAAATGGGAACTGAAGAGACTGGAATCTGAAGCGTTCTACCTCACTTAGATTCTTGAGAAAGCCTACTGTCTTTTGAGCTGTTCATTTAGCTTAAATAGCAAGAACTCAGCATTCATATTGCCTCTAGCGCAAGGACGATCAAGCGGGCAAAGTTCAAGTAGGTTACTGAAGATTGACGTTTGCGTTCCACCCGACACTCGCTTGATATCCATACTGTTAAGTTCTTGCATAGTTGCCTCGTACTCGCGTTTGCATTTAGCCTGTAGTTAGCTACTGGCTCCGATAACCATAAAAATTAGTGTTTTCTTATTTTCAATAGTTCAACGCCACTTGTGCTGTTTTCATCGGCTTCGCCCTATCCATTACAGCAAGTTCTGAACGCAGCGTAGCCACTGACCGCAGCTGTACCGGCAAATCCGTATTTGGCCAAATTCCCCAGCGCAACCTCTCACTACCTCAACCCCGTCGTTAGCACTCTAACTACAGTGAAAGCCAGTACCAGTGCGGAACCGGCTGTATAGTTGACCGTCCAAAGAATTCGCTACTTCACACAATAGCCACTGCTTCGTCTGATCAGATAGGTAAAGAGGACACCCAATTGAATTGCCCAATACGGTGCCTTCCTCTGTGCTTGCCCTTACCTCACTATGGAACTGTTCAATATGGCCGAACCCGTTACCGCCACTACCGGGACAACTGCCGATGCCAATCTGATGGCTGCTACATTGATCGGACTGTTCCCTGACAGCAATACCGGCATTGTGATAGGTGCCTTTGCCGGTGCCGTGGTTTTTGTACTCAGCGCCAAAGATATAACCAACCTATGCAAGATTGGCTACTTTGCCGTGGCCTTGCTTGCTGGCATAGCCGGGGCATCAACTGGCACAAGCCTGCTCGTATGGTTGCTTCCGTCACATATCACCGTTACGCCCAGTGTAGGCGCACTGATCACCGCTGCTGTCTCTGTAAAGTTGTTGCTATGGCTGATCAGCGAGTCAGGCAACCCATTGGAGCTTCTTAATAAACTGCGCAATCCAAAAAAGGGCGAAGAATGACTTACTTTGTTTGGGTCTATGCCCTGCTATGTGGCGTTATCGCAATACGGCTACTGGGTTTTCGCCGTACCAAAGAGCAGTATTCCCCCCGAGTCGCATGGCTTGTCTATGTGTTGGTCGTCGCCACCGGCTCAGTCCCCTTACGTGTGCTACATGGCGAGCCTGTATCAATCGATATCAGCAGCTTTGCCACTGCCTGTGTGCTTGCACTGGCTGTCTGCGCAACCCGCGGTAATCTCGCCGACTTGTTCGGCTCCGGCAAATCTCACCAACAACACCCGATTACCCGATTTTTAAGGAAGCATGATGATGCCTGAAGCATTAACCACAAAAACGCGGAACCTCTCCCAAGCAGATATACAGCGCGCAGCGGCCATGTTGGGGGTACCGGTTGCCATAGTACAAGCCATTAACGAGGTGGAAAGCCAAGGGACAGGGTTTCTGCTTGATGGACAACCCAAAATCCTTTACGAGCGCCATGTCATGTATCGCTTACTTAAGCAAGTAGGCAAAGATGCTGATGCTTTGGCGCAGCAATACCCACAATTGGTCAACCCGATGCCGGGTGGTTACCTTGGTGGCGAGCGTGAGCATGAACGCTTGGCACAAGCCAAGACAATCGACAAAGATTGCGCTATCGGCGCATGCAGTTGGGGCAGGTTCCAAATCATGGGCTATCACTGGCGAAGATTGGGTTATCCCTCCGCTACCGAGTTCGCCAATCTGATGGCTGAAAACGAATTCAACCAGTTGGATGCATTTGTTGCCTATCTTCTGGCAGACCCTAAAGCAATGGCAGCTTTACAGGCAAAGAATTGGGCTATGTTTGCCCGTCTGTACAACGGCCCGGCCTACCAAAAAAACCATTACGACGATAAGCTAGCCCGAGCTTATGCCAAGTTCTCTGTCATAAATCCAGCATAATCATGCGGGTCTGGGCGCTACGCGCCTGGCCACTTTTATTACTAGAACCAAATCAACCGCGCTATTCGTAACTTTACTGCCATAAGTGCTGCCTGTTGCTTACCTTTTGATGATTTGGCCATCATCCACTCAAAACGCGGATTAGCCATATCACCGAATACCATATCTACGGCAGTTATTTCTTGCATAGGATATTAATTGAACTGATACAGATAGCCATACATGAATTATACGAATGATGTACCCGCACTAATGGTTGCTTTGATTCAGGAACAAAAACCAAGCAAAGCATTACTAATTCGCCCCTGCCTAACCTGCTTTATGTTGCAATAAAGTACCGCTTACTGTTCGGACTGAAGGGAGTGAATTAATTTCCATTCCCACAACGATTTCCACCTTCTTTGCGAGTTCGCCTTTTCAACCCTTTGCCTGCTTGATAGCGAAGCTACTTTCAAGGAATGAAAATTCACCCCGCCAAATATCTGACCGAGTTCCCCATTTTCAATAAATTGCATAGTCATTTCTTGTGTAAAGTTGAACTAACCAACCCAAGTTTAGTTGACTTACATGTGAAGCGTAGTATTAGTGATACGCGACCCTAAACGATTCCACACCCAACGTATTAAATCTTTTCCTTGCATTTATGCGGCTTCGTCTGAGCAGAGTTAAGCAACATACTCTAAAATAGAAATAAAAGCAGGCAATGAAACGCTTATTCCATCGCCTGCGTATTTATAAGTAAGTTACTTAAAGTGATAAGCTAAATTATTGATGCTCAACTTCAAAAGTTGCTATTCCGACACTCTCATTCGACCGGCAAATCACTGTCGTTGACTCTTTCTGATCAGCCGACTGGGTTGCGTAGGTAGTACTACCATATGGTGGCTCACTATAGGTAACCGAAACTCCACCTACTACTTGCTCGATTTCCATGGTGCTAAGCATATGAATAACCACTCCTCAAATAAAGTTAATTGAACCCCAAAAGGGTAACATTTAGATAATTCGGCACTGAACTTCACAAGCGAAACAAGAAAATCAAGCTATAGACGATCAACAAATATCCAGGTTAAAAAATAAAAAGCACTAACCTTCTATCTTTTGGTCTTCAAACCCGAGAAATGGTTTGAGTGTTCTGTTGATTACGCTTAGCCATTAATAGGGCCCGTAATGTTTCTAAAGCCTTTAAAATTTCTGACTCAGCCATTGCCTTCCCATCTATGGCCGCACTAGATCCCATTAAATCTTCAGAACCCATACCGCCAGCTACATAATCTATTTCCACAGTGTTGAGCACTTGCATAATCGCCTCTCACTTGAGATTAAATGAAGTCAGCCGATAGGTCGACTGGCTACCGGATGAAACACAATATTAGCAAAGCCTGACTTATATTGGTTCCACAACTTCATCAATTTGCAATTCCACCCAATCCAAATTACTTGCTATAACATGTATCAATTTCTCAGCATAACCGTCTAAAATAATTACTTTGATATTAATTATGATAGAAATAAAGATCCAACAATCTAAAAGAGCGGCAGCATTTCTTCATTGATTTATTTTGGCAATTTCTCTAAGTATGTCTTTTTAGCAAAGCAAGAGAGCCAGGAGGAAAGTACAAATCTAATACCTGCCATTTTATACTCAACGTCCCAACTTATATCGTATATGGACCCGTTTTCGTCGCAGGGATAAAGTGCATTAGCATGTAGCCCGAATAACCCATTTGGCATGAGCGCGCACAATAGAATTGCTGGGAGTTAGATGGCAGACAGCTGAAAGCCTATTTACGACCTGCCACAAGCAGCCGAAAGCAGGGTGCAATACAGAAATCGGAATGTACTTTTGTATGCACAGTAAAGTCGTAAGCGGTTTCCAAGATTGAGGCAGGAAACGGCGCCTGCCTCACAGCACCGACTTAATTCAATGTATTGAGTGGTGCTTAATACTCACCAATAAAATCATTCAAGTCACGATTTATTCCCATAGCTTGAACATGTATGGCTTCCTAGTCCTAAAAGGTGGGAGGGTCAGCGAGTTCGGCTCTTCCGATATAATTGCAAATGACTCTACCGCACCGCCAGATATCTGCTCAAGCTCAACGTTATCCAATCCTTGCATTGCTTCTCTCTCCATTAAACAGGGCCAATAGGGCTCTACTGACGGAGAGAAAGTGTAGGTACAGTGATTAGTAGACTCAATGGGCCTATTGTCCCGATTAGGGTTGATATACTCTGTCTTAGAGTAGAGCAATATCAACATCACCGGCAAAGATACTGGGCCGCAAGGGGCATGATAGGAATTTCCCTTACCCCATATAAATCTGTCATTTACAACGCTGTAATGTCCGCTTCAAATCTAACTTTCAGCTGTAGCCGAGTACCATCACTTGCCCCTACCTGTTGCTATTGCTTTAGCATCGTCCTTAGTCACTCAGGCAAAGGAATGCCCGGAAAGTGATGCAACAAACTACTGTTCCATGTATCGCCTGGATATCAAGTATCAGCGAATCAACAATCAACTCAACAAAATGTATGAGCTGGTCTTAAAAAGATACCTCATCCCAAAGAGGATGGTCTTGACTTCCCTACCTTCAAGGCAGAATTTATCGATACACAACGACAGTGGATACGTTTTCGTGATAGCGAGTGTGAAGCTTGGTATGTAATCAATGAGTCTGAATGACAGCGTAAACATGCTCAGGTCGAGTGTCTATTGCAAAGAACGCAAGACCGTATCCGACAGTTGAAAGAGTGGCAGGAAAACATACCCACAAGATGAAAACTCAAAACATATGGCTGTAGTAACAGCGTAATGGTAAACAAAGAGAGCCAATAGCATTAATGATCAAAATTTTTAGCTAGATACTTGCACTGCAAAAAAGCTGATCTATATTTCCAGTCCCTAACTGTAATACCAACTATTTCAGCGCACCTTAGAGTGCGCTGTCTTTTTCTAATTGCTTGAATAAGCGAGTACACTGCCCACGGTGATTCGTAAAGTCCTGGAGTAGTGAAATAATGGAGCTGCAGTGTATAACCCAACATTACAAAAAAAGCCGACGATAACGTCGGCGCTTGAAAGATACGATGAACACATACATCGAAACCCTATTAATCCAAATGCTTCATATGGCTTAGTTTACGAGTTATCGACTCAAGATTTATGTGCCTCTAAGGTATAAGTCTAAAACTAACTGCTTTTTAAATTGCTGCAGGGACAGTAGCAACATTGTTTTGACATGGTTGCCGCAAGACGCCTTGCATGACTTCTTGCAATGCTTGCAGCTTCTGCTCAGGGGTTAAATCTGACCGCTGACCTATTCCCTTTAGTGTTTCCGTTACATGGCTCTGCATCGCTTCGCGATTGGTTCCACCTGCTACTTGATCAATTTCCAGTGTGTTAAGTACTTGCATGATTGCCTCGCGCATGAGGTTGAAGGGGGCCAATCCGGGACGCGACTGGCCTTTGGTGAAGCACTATATTAGTAAACGCAAATGTTCAGTGGTTCCCAACCTGCTGCAAAACTTGTCTACACAACCTTCTCACACAATCATCTTTACCAGGGACTACTCACACATAGCACCAACATAGTCTTTAAGGGGCACTCAAGATGATGAGCCTAGGAAGCTACTGTGCTTCGCGCCAAGAAGTTTGCAACCTCATATACCGTAAATGCCCGGAGGCCAGCATCTATCGCCGTCGCTGGACAGTGTCCAAGCTGATTGACTCCTTATTATCGGAGTTCAGTCATGCTTGCAGTCCCCCAGCGCGCTTTTGTTGCCAACCAGCCCGTC
>NZ_JBQXDJ010000048.1:0-34514 GCF_052601015.1 Chitinimonas violaceus
TATCGGTATCGTCGACTCTCCAAGGACTATGAATGCCTCACCCTATCCAGCGAAACATTCATTCAAATCGCCATGATCAATTTGATGCTCAACAGACTGGAATAGCAACTTTTAAAACACGCTCTTAAGCCAGAGGTGGTATCGCTATGAAGGCGCTCATATCTCTGCTGGCCCTTGTTCTGTGGGTACAAGTGCAGGCGGAGGAGATAACGATTGCGACAGGTGAATGGCCGCCATATTCCGGGGATTCTTTGCCTGGGAAGGGTACGGTAATGACTCGTCTCTCAGAAGCTTTCGCCTCGGTAGGGGTTAAGGTTCGTTACGAATTTATGCCGTGGAATCGCGCAATGAAGCTCACGCGAGTGGGTAAATACGTTGCTACACCCTTGTGGTTGAAAACAACCGAACGGGAGCGGGATTTCTCCATGATTGGGCCAATCGAGAACATCACGTTTGTGATTTTCCATCGTAGAGGACGCCCCATTGAATGGACGAATCTGACTGACTTACGTGGTGTGAAGCTTGGCTTCAGCAATGGCTACTTTTACGGCCCGGACTTTGACCGTATGGCAAGCGATGGCACCTTCAGTATTGATAGAGCGCCGACCGATGAGCAGAACCTCAATAAACTAGCCCATGGTCGTATCGATGGTTTTCCCATGGACCGTGAAGTAGGCGAGTATTTGATTGGTCTTGCTAATGATCCTGCAGTAAGGGAAGGGCTTACCTTCAACCCCAAACCCATCCATGTGGGCCCGACGTATCTGTTGGTTTCCCGCAAACACCCAGCCGCAGAATCACTGATTCGGCGATTCAACAGCGCCTGGCCTAACTTTCGCCTGTCCAATCCTTGAGTGGAGTCTGGTCAGCAATCGAGCTGGATCGGGTTCTGCAACATAAGCTGCCCGGTTTGTGATTGGTGCTGGGGTTGGTGGGGCTTGGCCCCTACAATACTGTCTTGTCTTTTATCGTCTGTTCGCAGGGCTGTCGTCCTGATCGCCAGAGAGAACTCCATGCCGCAAATGAACTGGCCGCAATTATTGTCGGCCGATCGACTGGGTGCGCCTCGCCGTCTGCCGGAAACCGGGCCAGCTATTGGCAGGTCTGATTTTCATAAGGATCACGACCGGATCGCATTCTCTTCCCCGTTTCGCCGCCTGGGCCGCAAGACACAAGTGCACCCGATGACGGAGAACGACCATGTCCATACCCGACTGACGCACTCGATAGAAGTAGGTTGTGTCGGGCGGTCTCTGGGCATCATGGTCGGCCAGGCGCTCGGAGCCAAGTTACCCGTGCATATCATTCCGTATGACCTTGGCGCCATTGTCCAGGCAGCTTGTCTGGCACACGATATTGGCAACCCACCGTTTGGCCATGCGGGTGAATACGCGATTCGCGACTGGTTTCGCCAGTCGTCCAATGCATACATGTTGCAGAACCTCAGCCCGCAGGAGCGGCGCGATGTTCAGACCTTCGAGGGAAATGCCCAAGGCTTCAGGGTGGTGACCCAATTGGAGAACCATCGTTTTGATGGCGGTATGCGGCTGACCTATGCCACGCTTGGCGCCACGCTCAAATATCCGTGGACCAGCGAACATGCGGGCTTCAAAGAAAAATTCAGCTGCTACCAGGCCGAGAAGAAGCTGCTCGATGAGGTAGCGCATGAGCTTGGGTTGATCGCCAAACAGAATGGAACATGGTGCCGTCACCCGCTCAGTTATCTCATGGAAGCAGCGGATGACATCTGCTACGCGATCCTGGATCTGGAGGACGGGGTGGAAATCGGCATGCTGCCTTTTGAAACCATCGCACCGATGTTGATCAAACTGGCTGGTATTGATGATGACTTATTGCGCCTGGAAGTTGCAGGTGCGCCTAGTGTGCGGCGCAAGATGTCGCTTTTGCGTTCCAAGGCGATCGACCGTTGCGTGCGTGAAGTCACCGCGGCTTTTCTGCGTAGTCATGACCAGCTGCTGGCTGGCGAATATGAAGGAGACCTCATCGCGGCCTGCCCGGACTTTGTCCGCCATGGCATCCACGAAGCCAAGCAACTGGCGCGCGAACGTATATTCAACAATCGACGCAAGGTTGAAATCGAAGTCGGCAGCTTCACCTGCCTCGACATTCTGCTGGAAGCGTTCTGTGGTGCAGCCTACCAGTTACGTACTGAGCCGGAGAGGCTCAGCTTCCGCAATAAACGTATTCTGGATCTGATGGAGTACAACGCCCCGTATAAGGAATGGCCTTTGTATGAAAGCTACATGCGGGTACTCGACTTTATCGGGGGGATGACAGACAACTACGCTACCTATTTGGCGCAGCAGGTGGGTGGGATGGGGCGCTAGACCAGTTCAAATCTCGCTGGCCAGGCGCAGAAAACCGGCGCTGCCTGTGCAACCGGTCATGTCCGGCGACCGTGCTAGAATCCCCGCAAACTTTACTCCCCCGTGAGACTTCCCGCTGTGCCTATTCCCGATCGCCTCGTCATCGCCACGCGTGAATCTGCGTTGGCCCTGTGGCAAGCTCGCCACATCGCTGCCCGGCTTGAATCGTTGTATACCGGTCTTAAAGTCGAACTTCTGGGCATGACCACCCATGGTGATCGTATTCTTGATGTAACGCTCAATAAGATCGGCGGTAAGGGCCTGTTCGTCAAAGAGCTTGAAGTCGCATTGCTTGAAGGTCGTGCTGATCTGGCCGTGCATTCGATGAAGGATATGCCGATGCGCATGCCAGATGGCTTTGCCATCGCAGCGATTACCGAGCGTGAAGACCCGCGCGATGCATTTGTGTGCAGCCAGTACGCCAGTCTTGCCACCTTGCCGAAAGGCGCTGTGGTAGGGACGTCCAGTCTGCGCCGTGAAGCGCAGGTCCGGGCAGCTTTCCCACATTTGGCGGTCAAACCACTGCGGGGCAATGTGCAAACACGGTTGAACAAACTCGATGCCGGTGAATACCAAGCCATTATCCTGGCGGCGGCGGGCCTTAAACGGTTGGATATGGCCTACCGTATCCGAGCTGCGCTTACACCCGAAGAAAGCCTGCCCGCGCCGGGGCAGGGGGCGCTCGGTATCGAGATCTGTGCTGATCGGACTGATCTGGCTGAGTTATTGGCTCCACTGAACCATGCTGAAACCGCCGACTGTGTTAACGCCGAACGAGCCATGAGCCTGCGACTCGACGGTTCCTGCGAAACCCCATTGGGTGGATACGCCGAGGTTGTTGATGGCCATTTCCTGCGCATGCGTGGTTTTGTTGCCAGCCCCGATGGTAGCCAGATGCTGCGTGCTGAAGCTAATGGCAGTCGTGCCGCTGCTGTGGGCGTGGGACGTCAGGTCGCCGATCTGATGTTGACCGAAGGTGCGCGCGCCCTCCTCAAGCCTGCCGTGTAAACCGCTGAGATACTTCCCATGAGTCGTCCGCTTGCCCAACGCCGCTTTCTGATTACCCGACCGGAAAACCAATCCGCTACGCTTGCCGGTTTGCTGAGCGAGGCGGGTGCAGTGCCGCTGCTCGCACCGATGATCGCAATCGGCGAGAGCAGTGATCCCGCTGGGTTGGCTGCGGCGCTGCAGCGCCTGGATGAGTTTGACCTGGCGGTATTTATCAGCCCTACAGCCTTGGATGTGGTGACAGAGCGAGTAAGTCCTTGGCCCGCAAAACTGCCTGTAGCGGTGATAGGCATGCCCTCGCGGGAAAAGGCGCTGGAGCTGGGCATGCAAGATGTGATCAGTCCTGATAACCAATTCGATAGCGAAGGTCTTTTGGCGCACCCAGCGCTACAGCATATGACTGGGCGGCGCGTGGTGCTGTTCCGTGGTAATGGCGGCCGCGAAGTACTGACGGAAACCTTGCGTGAACGTGGCGCCACCGTAGAGGTCGTCGAAGCTTATCGCCGCCAGATGCCCCGCCTGACGCATGAGGATGTGCTTGCCTTGCTGGCTGAGGGCTGCGATGGCGTTATCGTGACGAGCTCAGAAGCGGTGAATAATATGTTTACCCTCGCCGATAGCGTGTTGGCTTCCCGGTTGCGGAATATCCCTTTCTTCGCCAGCCATGCGGCGATTGTCGAAACGGTACGTCGTCATGATGTGACTGAAATCTCGTTACTGACTCCGGGTGACGCCAACATGGTGGCGGAGCTACAGGTACGCTTCACACCTAAGCCTGCTCCGGTGCCAAAGCCTGCTGCCCCAGTCCCTTCCTCGGTGCCGCCCCAACCAGTTGCGGTATCTCCGTCGAAAGCGGTTACTGATAAGCCGGGTCGCTTTTTCGGGGATACCACTGGTCGTGCATTCGCCTGGGTATTGATGATGGTGGTGGTATCCGTGCTTATGTATCAGTTCCAGGCGAAAACGCCGCACCAGGAATTGAATGCGCGGTTGAGCCAGTTGGAAGCGCTGCAGGGCAGTTTGAGTGCCGAGGCGCGGCGCGATGGGGCGCAGTTACGCCAGCTGGATGCCCGGCAGAATGCGACCCAGGCGCAACAGGAGGAAATACTCGCCCAGCAGTCGGACTTGCAGGCGCTTTATGGATCGGTAGCGGGCGATCATGAAGAGGCAGCCTTGGCCGATGCAGAGCTGACCTTGTCGCTCGCCAGCCAGCAATTACAGCTGACTGGGAATACGGGTGCAGTTTTGGCAGCTTTATATCGTCTGGAAGAGCGTTTGGCCGGTAACGATAAGCCGCGGTTGCAAAATCTGCGGCGCGCAGTGGTGCGCGATATTGATCAGCTCAAAAGCGTACCGTGGGTCGATTATGTGGGTTTGTCAGCACGTTTGGACAGCTTGGCGGTACAGGTGGACAAGCTGCCGCTGCTGGTGGATGCGGCGTCTGTAGAGGACGTGGACAAGTCGAAACAGCCTGCCACCACGGTGCTGGGTGAGCTGGGTCGTGCCTTGGGGGCTTTAGTGGAAATTCGCCGTCTTGATCGGCCCAACCCCGTTTTGTTGGCGCCGGAACAGGCCTTCTATCTGAGAGAACACTTGAAGTTACGTTTGCTGAATGCGCGCCTGGCGTTGTTGCAACGCGATGAGTCAACCTTTCGGCTTGATCTTTCCGCCATCCAACTGGCCTTGCGTGAGCAGTTCGACACGCGCAGCAAGCCAGTGAAAGCTGTCATGGCTACCCTGGCGGAGCTGCAGGCGGCTCGGCCGGCACAGACCTTGCCTACGCTGGCCGATAGTGTGAATGCGGCCCGTGAGGCGCGCCGCCAGACAGGTCGGGAGGACAGTAAATGAAGTCGGTGATCTGGCTGCTGGTGCTCTTTACCCTGGCAGTATTGCTGGCGTTGTTTGCCCGCGAGAATAATGGCTACGCCCTGCTGTTTTTCAACCAATGGCGTATGCATTTGTCGCTAAATGCTTTTGTGCTGCTGTTCCTGTTCTTACTGGGCGGGGGTTATGGCTTAGTAAAATTGTTGGACTGGGTGGTCAGCATGCCGGGTAACGTACGCCGTTATCAGGCTGCAAAACGTGCGCTCAATGCCGGTAAGTACCATCGCGAGGCTTTGTTGGCGATGTTTGAGGGTAGGTATTTGCGTGCAGAGCGGAATATGCGGGTGGCTTTGGCTTCGCAGGACAATGCCGAGTTACGCTTGGCTGACACCCTGATTGCTGCACGAGCCAGCCATCATTGCCGTGATTTTGAGCGGCGCGATGCCTACATGGAGCAAGCGCGTGAGATAGGTGGTCCACGTTCGTTGGCGCGTTTGATGTTGGAAGCTGAGTTGTTGGGCGAGCAGTATCGCACCCGTGAAGCACTGGACTTGCTGCAACAGGTGTATGCGATTTCTCCGAAGCTGACGTCTGCGTTGAAGTTGGAGCTGAAATTACGCCAACAGGAGAATCACCCGGCGCGAGTACTTGAGCTGACAAGTATGCTGGAGAAGAGCGATGCCATTGAGGCGGGGCAGGCTTTTCGCATACGCGCCCAGGCCCGTCTGGCGCAAATCAAGATGGCGCCTATGGATAACCGTGAGTTGGAGCGCTGGTGGGCTGGGCTTGGTAAAGACGAGCGTCATCAGCCGCGTTTGGCAGCTTCTGCAGCCCGTGAGTTTGGCCGCCTTGGTCTCATCGAACGAGCCGAAGCCATTGTTGTAGATGCCTTGGAACACAACTGGGATGTCGCCCTCCTGGAGGTATACGGTGAGCTTGGCCGTATGGGGGGGCATGGCGGTGCAGTGAAGCGCCTTGCCCGCGCGGAGGACTGGTTGCGCAATCACCCCAACGATCATTCGCTACTACTGGCATTGGGGCGCCTGTGCCGCGATGCGGCGCTGTGGGGGAAGGCACGTACCTATCTGGAAGCCAGTGTGGCAGTGACGGCAACCCCGGTTGCACATGCAGAGTTGGGCCAGTTGCTGGAGCAACTGGACGAACGTGAGGAAGCCAACGAGCAATACCGTGCCAGCCTTGGGCTTGCTTTGGACCTGCTGGAGCGCCGAGGATGAGTGTTGCGCTGCTCGCAGCATTGCATTATCTGGGCGCAATGGTCCTGATGGCATGTCTGGTGGCAGAGCATCTGCTCATCAAGCCTGAGCTGGACGTTGCACGGGCCCGCAGTCTGGCCAAGCTCGATCTGCTATATGGCGTAACTGCAATGGTGCAAATAGGTAGTGGCATTGCCCGGATGTATAGCGAAAAGGGTATGGACTTCTATCTGCATAACCCGTTTTTCCACGCAAAATTGACGGTCTATGCTGCTGTCGGCATTTTGTCTATTTATCCTACGCTGCGCTTTATTGCCTGGAAGCGGGTTGCAGTTTCCGAGGGAAAAGTGGTACCCATTGAGCTCAAGCGTGTGGTGATGCTAATACGCATTGAGTTGCTGTTGCTCCTGTTGATACCGGTGTTAGCCAGCATGATGGCCCGTGGTATTGGAATCTAATTCGGATCAGAGCTGGTCTGGAGACAAAATGGCCTTAAGGACAGTCTGCGGCGCATTGTCGCGTATCCGGCATTGCAACCACCAGACCCCGCCTTTCTTGACGCTCCAATCGGCCTCAAAGCCAGCCAGCAGGCTGGAAGCCAGTCTGCCCAGATGCGGCTGATGGCCAACCAGAACCACATGTTCCTGATTATCGGGCCAACCGGCGACGGAGAGATGATCGGCAACAGTGGTGCCTGGGTTGAGACGGGCATCCACCATATGGTTGGGATATAGGGCTGCCGCGGTCTGGCGGGCACGTATTGCTTGGCTGGCGATGATTTGGGCGCTAGCTGGTAGTTGTGATTGCAGCCAAGCAGCCATTCTCGTGGCCTGTTTTTGTCCTCGGCTGGTCAGCCTGCGTGCAAGATCGTCAGTACCTTCTTCTGCTTCGGCATGCCGCCATAGGATCAAATTCATCGTTATGCCTGCAACCGAATCGTGAACAGAGTATTTAGTCTCGCGCTTTGGCTGCCAGTTCGGTTAACAGCATGCCCTGGGCGCTGCGCAGCTTGCCGCCACGCGACCTTTTCTTGCGATAGCGCCCATCCGGTTGCATCTCCCAAGCCTGAGCATTATCCACCAGATAGGGGCGTAGCCCTTCACGTATTACCCGTCGTTTGCTCTTGCTGTCGTAAATCGGGAACGCAACTTCAACGCGACGGAAGAAGTTGCGCCCCATCCAGTCGGCAGACCCCAGGTAAACGTCTTCCATACCGTCGTTAAAGAAATAGAACACTCGGGTGTGTTCCAGTAAGCGCCCGACGATGGAGCGGACCTTGATATTCTCACTCAGCCCTTTTACACCGGGGCGCAAGGTACATACACCACGTACGATGAGATGTATGGTCACACCGGCCTGGCTTGCGGCGTAAAGCGCTTCGATAAGCGCGGGCTCCAACAAAGAATTCATCTTGGCGATGATGACGGCGCGACGGCCCGTGCGGGCGATGTTCGCTTCGCGGTCGATCGCAGCGACCATCGACGAGTGCATGGTGAATGGCGACTGCCAGAGCGCTTTCAGCTTGCCTGGGTTACCCATGCCGGTGAGTTGGATGAAGACATCGTTCACGTCGGAACACTTGTCTTCGTTGCTCGTCATCAACCCGAAGTCGGTATACAGCTTGGCAGTACGCTGATGGTAGTTACCTGTGCCGAGGTGGGCATAGCGGCGCAGGCGGCCTTCCTCCCTGCGGACGATCAAAAGCATCTTGGCGTGGGTCTTATAGCCATATACGCCGTAGACGACATGCGCCCCGACACGCTCTAGTTTCGCCGCCCAGTTGATATTGGCTTCCTCATCAAAGCGCGCCATCAGCTCGACCACGGCGGTGACTTCCTTGCCTGCTTCTGCGGCTTCGATCAGCGCTTCCATCAACGCGGAATCCTTGGATGTACGGTACACCGTCATCTTGATGGCAACGACAGCTGGGTCGCGGGCTGCCTGTTGCAGGAGGTCGATGACGGGGGTAAAGCTCTGGAACGGGTGGTGCAGCAGAATGTCGCCATGGCGGATCGCAGCAAACATATCGGGTTGCTTGCGCAACTCTTTGGGTACGCCCGGCATGAAGGGCTGAAACTTGAGGTCGGGCCGGTCCACCTGATCAGGTACCTGCATCAGCCGAACAAGGTTCACCGGGCCATCAACCCGGTAGACGTCTTCGCGCAAGAGGCCAAACTGCTCGCTCAGATAATCCGAGATATGGTGCGGGCAGTTGTCGGCGACTTCCAGTCGCACCCCATCACCGTACTGGCGTTGGGTAAGCTCCCCTTGTAAGGCTGCGCGCAGGTCCTTCACGTCTTCCTCATCAACGTTCAGGTCGGAATCACGCGTGACTCGGAACTGATAGCAACCCTTGATTTCCATACCAGGGAATAGCTCGTCCACATGGGCGTGCAGTATGGATGAGAGAAACACAAAGCCGTGTTCAACACCGGAAATTTCGGATGGCAGCTTGATGAATCGCGGAAAGATACGGGGAGCTTGCACGATGGCAATGCCTGATGACCGCCCGAATGCATCGCGGCCATCCAGTTCCACTGCAAAGTTCAGGCTCTTGTTCAATAACCGAGGGAATGGGTGTGCCGGGTCGAGCCCGATAGGCGTCAATACCGGTGCTAGCTCGCGCTTGAAATAGTTATGAACCCAGGTACGCTGCGCATCGTTCCAACGAATGCGACGAAGAAAGACGATACCTTCCTCTGCCAATTCCGGCAGGATGTTTTCCCGCAAAATCGTGTATTGCCGCTCCACCAGGGCGTGGGCCTCGGTTGAGATGCAGTTGAAAGCGGCTTCGGGCGACATGCCATCCGGCGCGGGCCGGGTGGAGTGCATACGGATATTTTCCTTTACCCAGGCAACTCTCACTTCAAAGAACTCGTCCATATTGGACGAGACAATACAAAGAAACTTCAGCCGCTCCAGTAGGGGATTGTTAGGATCTTCTGCCAGCGCCAGGACACGGCGATTAAATTCGAGCAGACCGAGTTCCCGGTTCAGGAATAACTCGGTGGTGGCTTCGTGCTTGGCGTGATGAGCGAGAGTCATGGAGCAAGTCGTAATGCGGGTTCAGGCGTTGAGTATAGCGAAGCGCCGCGATGGTTGGCCGCATGGGAAGCCACAAAATCAAATGGCCGCGTTAGAAGCGGCCATTTTGTCGTGCTGGAAGCGCTAAATTATCTTAGTGCTGAGGTGGTACATAGCCCTGTGGCATATCGGCCCCGGTGCCGAAGAAGTAATTCTGCAACTGCTGTGTCAGGTACTGGCGTGCACGCGTATCCGCCAGATTGAGACGATTTTCGTTAATCAGCATGGTCTGGTGTTTTACCCAGGCTGCCCAGGCTTCCTTTGACACACTGTCAAACAGCTTTTTACCCAGCTCCCCAGGCATGGGGGGGAAGTCCAGACCTTCGGCTTCTCGGCCGAGCTTGATGCAGTTAACCATTCTGGCCATAGCGGTATTCCTTTCAAACGTTGCAGATGATGATCACGGAGTGACCATCATGGCTTTGGTTCTTAGAACTTGTTCCGAGTCTCGCAAGCTAGGGCAAGACAAGGCGAAAACAATTGAGGAAGCAGCGTTTACAAGGGGTAAGTGGGCATTCCGAAGACGTTTTCAACATAGTATTGCCGACGCGTAGCAGACGCTGAACTGGTTCTCAGACGTTAAACAGGAAGTTCAGTACATCACCATCCTTAACCACGTATTCCTTGCCTTCCGCACGCATTTTGCCGGCTTCCTTGGCGCCTTGCTCACCCTTGTAGGTAATGAAGTCATCGTAGGAAATCGTCTGGGCTCGGATAAAGCCACGCTCAAAGTCGGTGTGGATAACGCCGGCAGCCTTGGGTGCGGTATCGCCGGTGTGTATAGTCCACGCACGTACTTCTTTGACCCCAGCAGTAAAGTAGGTTTGTAAGCCAAGTAGTTTGTAACCGGCGCGGATCAACTGATCGAGGCCAGGTTCTTCAAAGCCCAGGTCCGCCATGAAGGCGGCTTTGTCTTCGTCGTCGAGGTCAGCGAGTTCCGCTTCGATTTTTGCGCAAAGTGCGACCACTGGCGCACCCTCCTTGGCTGCATGTTCTTTTAAGCGATCAAGGTGCGGGTTGTTCTGGAAACCGTCTTCCAACACATTGCCTACATACATGGCGGGCTTGATGGTCAGTAAGCACAGTGGTTTGAGCAGTACTTTTTCTTCATCCGCCAGTTTCAGGGTACGGGCAGGCTGGCCGGCATTCAGATGTGGCAACAGCTTCTCACAGACGGCGATTAGTTTCTGCGCGTCCTTGTCGCCGGACTTGGCCTTCTTGCCTTCGCGCTGCATGGCTTTCTCAACAGCAGTAAGGTCGGCCAGCGCGAGTTCGGTGACGATGACTTCGATATCAGCCAAGGGATCAATGCGGCCGGCGACATGCACAACATTTGGGTCGTCAAAGCAGCGAACCACGTTCACGATGGCATCGGTCTCGCGAATATTGGCCAGGAACTGGTTACCCAACCCTTCGCCTTTGCTGGCGCCCGCAACAAGGCCGGCGATATCGACAAATTCGACAATGGCGGGTTGGATCTTTTGCGGGTTGACGATGGTGGACAGTGCTTTCAAGCGCGAATCTGGTACTTCCACGATGCCGACATTAGGCTCGATGGTGCAGAAAGGATAGTTTTCCGCCGCAATGCCGGCCTTGGTTAACGCATTGAAGAGAGTCGACTTACCTACATTGGGTAGTCCAACGATGCCGCATTGAAGGCTCATGGGAAATTCCTATCTGATAAAGCGTAATGTTAAATCGAGTATGGATACTGGGTTAAAACCGGTTCACAAGCACGTTGTATATCTCTGACCGGGACCAGCCTATTACTCAGCATCTGTTTTGCGCTGTGTTTACTGGTTACTTACGATACATCGTAAATAAAAGCTTTAGACCAAACCGATTGGTAACTGCCCCCATCTTGAAGGCTGCCAGCCCAAGCAAATCTAGCCTTCAGGCTTAGGTGGTTTTGGCTTTGTATTTACGGCCATGGTCGCTCTGGGGAATTCACCTGCAGCCAGCAGTGGCCAAGCCTTGAGGCTGTGTTCGATGGCAGTCTCAATATCTGGCTGTTCAGTCTGACGTGGGCGTTGCAATACGAAGTCGACCACAGACTGATTCAAGTTCAACGTACGTGGGTGCCCTATACCCAGGCGCAGGCGCCAGAAACTGGCAGTACCCAAAAGTGCCTGGATATCCTTCAAACCGTTGTGCCCGGCGTGACTTCCACCCTGCTTGAGCTTTGCCTCGCCGGGGAGAAGATCCAGTTCGTCGTGTACCACCAGGATGGCTTCAGGCGGTATCTTGTAGAACCTTGCCAGAGCGGCAACCGACTGGCCGGAACGATTCATATAAGTGGTAGGCTGCAACAGCCAGATATCGTCGCGACTACGGCCAGCCAAGCCCAGGAATTTACTCTCCGGGCGTAACACGACACCGAGTTCTTTGGCCAAGTTATCCACCCACCAAAAGCCAGCATTATGCCGTGTCTCGGCATATTCGGCCCCCGGATTACCTAGACCAACGACCAGTCTTATGGGCTGTGTAGTTGCACTCATTTAATCAGTCCGGAACAGATAAAAAAACGGCTCGCCAGCCCAAAGGCGACGAGCCGTCTTGCGAAGCTGCGCTTAACTGACTTAAGCGGCGGCTGGTGTTTCTTCGGTAGCACCACCACGGATGGCCAGGATGGTGGCCACAGTGCCGTTGTCACCGTGCTTCAGCGCGACGAGCTCAACACCTTCAGGCAACTTGAGGTCAGCCAAGTGGATTGAGGTACCGGCTTGCAGGTCGATCAGGTCCACTTCGATGAACTCAGGCAGCTTGCTGGGCAGGCAGGACACTTCAACTTCGGTCAGCACGTGCGACACGATACCGCCGCTGGCCTTCACGCCTGGTGCATTTTCAGCATTGATGAAGTGGAGTGGAACCTTGGTATGGATTGGCTTGTTGGCATCCACACGTTGGAAGTCCACGTGCATCACAATCTGCTTCCATGGATGGTACTGGGCATCACGGATCAGCACAGGCTCGGCTTTGCCATCGACTACGAGGCTCAGAACGGAAGCATGGAACACTTCATTCTGCATGGCGTAGTACAAATTGTTGTGGTCCAGCTCAATAGCAACGGGGGCCTGATCCGCACCGTATACGATGCCTGGAACCTTGCCCGCGTTACGCAGGCGGCGGCTCGCTCCGGTGCCCTGTTGTGCGCGGCTTGTGGCGATAACTTCAATAGTCATAACTAACTCCTGAACTACAAGAAAAAACACTACCCGCGACCAGGCAGTGCTTGGATAAACGGCCAGCGGTGAGGCTGGCCGTAGAAAACTTAGTCGACAAACAGTGTCGAAACAGACTCTTCGTTATTGATTCGTCTTAGCGTCTCTGCAAGCAATGGCGCGAGACTGACTACGCGAATCCGGTTAGACTTCTTAGCCGCTTCACTGAGCGGGATCGTGTCGGTGATGACCAACTCATCAAGTTCGGACTGCGCGACCCGTTCCACTGCCATGCCAGAGAGCACGGGGTGGGTAGAATAGGCCAATACGCGCTTTGCACCATGCTGCTTGAGGGCTTCTGCCGCTTTGCAGAGTGTATTCGCTGTGTCGACCATATCATCCATGATCAAGCAGGTACGGCCTTCAACGTCACCAATGATATGCATCACTTCGGAAACGTTTGCTTTGGGCCGGCGCTTATCGATAATGGCCAGCTCCGTATTCAGCTGCTTGGCCATGGCACGTGCGCGTAAAACACCGCCGACATCTGGAGAAACTACCATCAGGTCTTCGTAATTCTTGGTGCGGACATCATCCAGCAACACTGGCGTAGCGTAGATGTTGTCTACAGGGATATCGAAGAAACCCTGAATCTGGTCCGCGTGCAAGTCAACTGTCAGCAAGCGGTCAACGCCAGCTGCTTGCAACATATTGGCCACGACTTTGGCGGAAATAGGTACACGAGCAGAGCGTGGGCGACGATCCTGGCGGGCATAGCCAAAATATGGCATTGCAGCGGTGATACGACCAGCTGATGCGCGTTTCAACGCATCTACCATCAGCAACACTTCCATCAGGTTATCGTTGGTGGGTGCGCAAGTGGACTGCAATACGAAAACATCGCGGCCACGTACATTTTCCAGCAACTCTACAGTGGCTTCTCCATCGCTGAAGCGGCCAACCGTGGCCCGGCCTACTGTGATATCGAGGTGTTTAGCGACAGCATCCGCCAACTGTGGGTTGGCATTGCCGGTAAAGACCATCAAATTTTCGTAGGCCATATCCTGATCCCTGAAAAAAAGAAAGCGTGTAATCGTTATTACACGCTTTCTGGTTTCTTTTTTGTTAGCTGCGTACGACGATGTGGTACTTGAAATATGCCTGCTACACAGTTTTGGCAGGGGAGGTAGGGATCGAACCTACGAATGTCGGAATCAAAATCCGATGCCTTACCACTTGGCGACTCCCCTACGAATCTGCCGAACTGATTTGAAAATCAGCTCACCAAATCAAACAAAGGATGCTGCTTAATGCTTTGCGCGATAAACCCTTGCATTGTGGTGGGCAAGAGCGATAAAACACGCATCGCTTCAGCTTGTGTATTGAAAGCAGCAAATACACAAGCACCTGATCCAGTCATTACTGATTTGCCGTATTGGCTCAACCAGCTTAAGTATTTTTCAACTATTGGATACCGTTTCTTGACGACTGCTTCCAGGTCGTTTCTGACCCTGTCGTTCGGAAAGGCCGCCATTATTATGGGCTCAGTGTTACGTGTCAAGCCTGGGTCTGAAAATATTTCAATGGTAGGTACAGACACCGGCGGGGTTAGAACAACATACCATTGTTCCGGAAGGGAAATCTCTTTTAGTGCCTCGCCAATGCCTTCCGCAAAAGCATCGCGCCCAAATATGAAAAGCGGTACGTCAGCGCCAAGCTGGAGCCCGAGAGATTGCAGTTCTGCCCGGTTTAAGCCCAATTCCCAAAGATAATTGAGTGCAAGCAATACGGTAGCAGCATCCGAACTGCCGCCGCCAAGACCGCCTCCCATAGGTAGACGTTTGGTGATGCGTAACCGACAGCCTGATAGGCAGCCCGTACGCTTCTTTAACAGATGCGCCGCCCGCACTATTAAGTCGGTTTCTGGAGGTACCCCGGGAAGTGGGTTCTCGTGTATCACTTGGCCACTATCATCGATAGCGATATCGATTGTGTCGCCAAAGTCAATCAGACGGAACACGGTCTGGAGTAAGTGATAGCCATCAGGTCTACGGCCAGTGACGTGTAGAAAGAGGTTGAGTTTGGCGGGGGCGGGAAAGGAGTGATAAACCATTTATTGAGAAGCGAGTTGCCAGTCATAAAGTGCAATGCGCACTTCGAGATCATTGCGTTTTAGGGATAGCTTGTCGGGTGCGCCGACAGAGGCAGCGGGATATTGTATACGCCAGCCATCCTGCAATAGGACGCGGGCCCCATCTTCTTCCTGCCAGCTTGCAGCGCGTTCGGGGTCTGCTAATCCAAGCAACCAGTAGCGTAAGCCAGCAGCGGGGAGTCGCCATCCGAGTTCGCGCTCGCTGAGGGACTCGATATCGTCAGCTAGATGGAGTCGGCCATCTGTATCGAAGAATCGTGCCCCATCCGGCATCATTTCCAGTCGAGCAACCACCTGACCTAGCGGATTGCTGATATCGACCCTGTCCTGCTGATTGTGGTGCGACCAACTGAAGCGCGCGTTATAGCCTTTACCGGCAGCATTAACAGCAACTTTGCCACTGACACTGTATTGATTAGGCAAGGCAGATGGGGCCGCTGGGGCGGGTTTATAACTGGCACAGCCCGCTACAAGAAGTAGCGTAGCCATGGCAGCCGAAATGCGTTGGGAAAACATGCTGAGTTAATTGGTCTATTTAGCGCCGAGCCGTTGTATGGTTTCCAGGAGCACCTCGTGTGCCGGATCTAGTTTGCGGCCCTCTGCCCAGATCTTACGAGCCTCACTATGTTGTCCGTTACGCCAAAGCGCTTCACCGTAATGCGCTGCGATTTCAGGGTCTGGCAGACCGCGATAAGCTTGTTTGAGCCAATTGATGGCTTGGCCTATGTTGCCCCGTCTTAATTCCAGCCAACCCATGCTGTCCAGGATCACCGGGTTATCCGGCTCCTTGTCGAGCGCTTTACGAAGTAGTGATTCGGCTTCTTCAAAGCGTTGGGTGCGATTTGCCAGTGTATAGCCAAGCGCATTCAGGCCAAGTGGGTTATCCGGCTTTAATTTGAGGTAATGGCGCAGATCTTTTTCCGCCGCGTCCAGCTCGCCCATTTGTTCAAGTATCAAAGAGCGGTCGTATAAAAAATCTGTGTTATCGGGGAAGGTCTGTAGCCCTTTGTCCAATGTGGTACGTGCTTGGAGCAGATCCTTCATCTCCCGCCATAGCTGCCCCTCAAGTTGCAGCCGGGCAATCTGGTCGGCTTCCGTGTGGTTGGGTAAGCGTTGTAGTGCGGCGAGAGCAGCAGTCTTGTTCCCTAATTTCGCTTCGATACGAGCCAATCGAGTGGTTGCCTGCACACCCAGCTCACCATCGCCAACCAAAGCGTAATGGTCCCGAGCGGTTGTCAGCTTGAACTGCTCCTCGGTCACGATGCCAAGGTAATAGCGCAAAGCATCGGGCTTGCGAACGCCTAGTTTCAGGGCTTTACCCAATGCGACTTCAGCGGGCGCATATTCACGCATCTGGATCGCGGCTAAGGCTTCACCTATAGGGTATTCCACCTCGTTGGGGTAGGCGGCGCTCAAACTTGAGTAGACTTGCCGCGCTTCTTCAAATTGCTTGGCTTCGGCAAGCTCTTTTGCCAGGCTGGCTTTAATCTCGCGTGACTTTGGCAACCGTTGACTTGCGCTACGCAAGTAGACAATGGCTTCCTCGGGGGACTTTGTCTCAGTAATCGCAGCGCGGTAGAGGATGGCTGATTCCCAGTCAGGCTTCAGTTGTACAGCTTTATCGGCTGATGCCAAGGCTAACTCTGTTTCCCCTGCGTTGTTGGCTGCCAGGGCAGTTGCCATGGCAGCCTCGGGTAGTTTGGGGTAGGGAGTGGCTAATCTTTGTGTCAGCTGCAGTACAGTCTGCTTGTCGGCCTGGGCGGGCCAAAGCGTGTTGGCTTGCAGGAAAATAGACGGGGCATCCATAGGACGATCTGCCAGCCATTGACTGAGTTCGGTCTCAGCTTCCTGTAAACGACTGCTTCGAGCCAACAGGTTTAGTAACACCTGCCGAGGCGGAAGCTTCTGGGGTTCTAATTGGCGCCAGAGCTGGGCGGCGCTTAGGGCACTACCTAGATTGCCTGAGGAATAATTCAGCTCCAATGCCCTACGCGCAGCCCGCGGATCTTTGGTGGCGCGAGCTAGCTCCAGCCAAGTATTGGCTGCGAAGGTTTTGTCACCACGTTGCGCAGCGACGTCCGCAATCAGAAAGCCAAACAAAAGTTCTTTATTAAGGGCTTGCTTGGGATAGCTTGTCTCCTCCTCGGGGAGATTGACTTCGCTGTTATCGGTATCTGCATCGGCATCATCTGTATTGTTGGCAGGCAAAGCTTGAGACGTTTTTTCTGCAATTCGCTTCGCGTCTACCGTACTGGCGCAGCCGGAGAGAAGGCCCGCTGCTATCAGCAGGCTACAGAGGGTGGCGGAGTAGTGAGACATAGCAAGTTATCCTTGACCGCAGAGGCGGCATTTTCGGCCGTGATATAGTCAGCCGCTTTACTTCCTGAGGTCGGAAACCATGCCCGAATTACCGGAAGTTGAAACAACCCGACGCGGCATAGAAACGGCCATTGTGGGGCATACCCTGCAAGAAGCGCTTGTGCGCAATCCGCGTTTACGCTGGCCGGTCCCGCCCGATCTCTCTGACATTGTTGCAGGTCGCAAGGTTCTTCAGGTTTTGCGCAGGGCGAAATATCTCTTATTTGATATCGAATATGGTTACCTGATTTTACACCTTGGTATGTCGGGTAGTCTGCGAGTTGTTACTGCGGACTTACCGCCGGAAAAACACGATCATCTGGACTTGGTTTTTCCCAGTCAATCAGGGCTGCGTGCACTCCGATATCGCGATCCACGCCGTTTTGGCGCTTTGCTATGGCAACCGGGGGAACTGTTTTCTCACCCGTTACTCCATCGTTTGGGACCCGAACCACTTGGTTCGGAATTTACGCCCGTTTATCTATTTTCGGTATTACGAGGTAAACGAACGGCGATTAAATTGGCACTGATGGATAGTCAAATTGTAGTCGGCGTAGGGAATATCTATGCTAATGAAGCATTGTTTCGAGCCGGGATTGCACCAGGCCGACCAGCGGATAAATTAACGTTACCCGATTGCGAGCGTTTGGCTGGGGTGATTCGAGAGACTTTGCTGGAGGCAATTTCCGCGGGTGGTAGCACGTTGCAGGATTTTGTCGATAGTGAAGGTAAGCCGGGATATTTTCAGCAGCATTATTTTGTTTATGGCCGTGATGGGCAACCTTGTTTACGTTGTGGTACAGAGATTTACCGTACTCGGCTTGGTCAACGTTCTACATGGTGGTGTGCACATTGTCAGCCCGTTTAATCGATATTTTATCCGCAATATCGCATTGGGCCTGAAGGGCGGTAATCTGGGGCGGATAGTCGTGCTTGCATCACTGGGCATGGCGTTATTTAATGACAACGAGTTTTAAACGTAGAGCGTGCACAGAACCATTGAGTTGGTTGCCGCCAAGAGGGGGTTTACAAAATGCCACAAGACAATCTGGTTGCCAATTTTGAAGCTTACAGCGAATGGCGTGGCAACCTCATTCAGCGTATTGGTGAATTACAGCGCTGGTTATCGGAGCAGGATCTGAATGATGCGCAAACGAATATGCGCATCCAACATTTGCTCGACAAACTACGCGATGACAAGCTCAATATCGCATTTGTGGCGGAGTTCTCCCGCGGTAAATCCGAACTGATCAATGCAATATTTTTTGCTGAATATAAGCAAAGACTACTGCCGTCCTCGGCGGGACGTACCACTATGTGCCCGACCGAATTGCAATACGATCCGGCCCGCCCTAATTGCATTCAGCTATTGCCAATAGAGACGCGGGCGAGTGACACGACCACATCTGAGTACAAGCGTTACCCGGAAGAGTGGACCACTGTTGCGCTCGATGTGGAATCGGGCGATGCCATGCTGGATGCCTTCCAACAAGTTGGTATGCAAAAGCGGGTAAGCGTTGCTGAGGCGACGAGGCTGGGGCTATTTGATGAAGAGGACGCGGATCATAAACTTTCTGTCCAGAATGGAGAGATAGAAATTCCCTGCTGGCGTCACGCAGTAATCAATTTCCCACATCCTTTATTGAAACAAGGTCTGGTGATTCTTGATACCCCAGGTTTGAATGCAATTGGTACTGAACCTGAACTGACGCTGAACCTATTGCCAAATGCCCACGCCATATTATTTATTTTGGCAGCGGATACTGGCGTAACAAAAACCGATATTGACGTATGGCGTAATCATATTGGTCGTGCACAAGGTGGTCAGCGTGGCCGTTTGGTGGTACTAAATAAAATTGACGGTTTATGGGATGCATTAAAGACCAGTGCACAGATTGATGCGGAAATAGAGAAGCAAGCACAGACCAGTGCTGATTTATTAGGTATTCGCCGTACTCAAGTGTTCCCTGTATCTGCTCAAAAGGGTTTGGTCGCCAAGATCGGTGATGATCAAGCGCTTCTGGCACGCGCCCGGCTGGCGGATCTGGAGCGTGCGCTATCGGAAGATCTGATCCCCTTTAAGCAGGAAATTGTTCGTGATAACACGCATACGGAGGTCGAGGATCTTGTACTGGCTACCCGGGGCATTCTGAATGCGCGACGTGAGGGTGTAAAGGAACAGCTGGATGAGCTCTCTGCATTGCGCGGTAAGAATCGCGATGTGATTGAGCATATGCTGGATAAGATTGGCGAAGAAAAAGTGCATTTCGAGCGCGGCATGCAGCGCTTTCAGGCATTACGCAGCGTATTCTCGCAGCAGACAAATGTGCTATTCGGCTATCTCGGCATGGATGGATTAAAGAATCGTATTATGCGGGCGCGTACGGAAATGGAGGCATCCAGTTTTTCATCTGGACTTACCAGCGCCATGCAGAAATTCTTCAAGGATGTTAACGGTAATATCAGTAAGTCAGCTGAACAAGTGGCTGAAATTCAAGCCATGATGGCGGGCATGTATAAGAAATTCAGTGAGGAGCATGGATTAGGTGCAGTAAGCCCACCACCATTCTCCACATTGAAATACCATAAAGAGATTGCTCGTTTGGAGAAGAGTTTTCACGAGCATTTCAATACGTTTGGTGCAATTCTAACGACAACACAAAGTACTTTAACCAAGAAATTCTTCGAAACGATCGCCAGTCGTGTGGTTTATGTATATGAAGTAGCAAATCGTGATGTAGAAAACTGGTTGAAAGCAGTGATGGCTCCAATGGAAACACAGGTTAGAGAACATCAAATGCAACTGCGTCGTCGTTTGGAGAGTGTAAAGCGTATTCATAAAGCAACTGATACCTTGGAAGATAGGATCGAAGAGCTAAATGAGATTGACGCGGGTATTCTGCAGCAATTAACTGAACTTGAAGCGCGACTCAAAGGTTCTTATGAGGCGCTTAATGCACAAATGTCCCCAGTAATTAGACAAGCGGCATGACAGAATTAAATTACCTTGTCATAATTAACTTGATTGCGGCGGTTTTTATTGTTAGATGGGTTGATTTGAAGGAACACTACGTTGCATAATTAGTGCAAGGTGTTTCAAAACAAATAATTCCAAATCCGCTTCTGGAGAATTGAAAAATGGTAGATTTGTCTGGCTTGAGCCTCCCACAACTGTACGAATTGGAAAAAAACCTGGGCCGTGAAATTGCCCGTCGTAAGATTGAAGATAAGCAAAAGGCAATTGCTGATTTGCAAAAGCTTGCTGCGGATCGCGGCTTCAGCTTGTCCGAATTGTTGGGTGCTGAAGGTTCTTCTAAGCGTGCTTCCGCTAAGCGTGGTCCGGTAGCTGCTCAGTTCAAGAACCCAGCTAACCCCGAGCAAACATGGACTGGCCGTGGTCGTAAGCCTCAGTGGGTAGCAGATCATTTGGCTGGTGGTGGCAGCATCGACGCCCTGCGCGTTTGAGTTGTGCCCCACAAAGTAAAAAAGGAAGCCTGGCGCTTCCTTTTTTACTTTGTGGGATATCTGCATTGGCGATAAACGGTGAAAGGCTCGTGTTAAGCTAGTTGCCATGCGTGGCCAATTGCCAATCTCCTATCTTGCGCGTGCGAGCGCACCTTCATGGTTGGGTAGACACTTCCTGCTAGCGTGGCACGCAGTCATTCTGGTGACGAGCCTTTATCCGTTTACTGGTTGGCGTTATGTGGGTGAGCCTGTATTTGCATTCCTGAGCTATCCACTTCCTTACTATCACACCATTGCAGATAACAGCCTTAACTGGCTCGCATATCTTCCGCTCGGATATGCCTGGGCGATTACTTTCCGTTGCCGTTGGTATGCGCCGATATTGGCTCTACTTTTGGGTGGAGGATTATCCGCAGGTATTGAATTTACACAGCAGTTCCTACCTGATCGGGTTGCCTCCAATCTCGACATTCTTTACAACGCCATGGGTGCTGTTTGTGGTGCGCTGCTGGCGGGCCTGACTACCAAACTGCTGATAGTTCGTGCATGGTATGTCTTGAGGAAACGTTGGTTCGCTGATGGGGCACTAAACGATTTTGGCTTGACCGTGCTGGTTCTGTGGTTGCTTACGCAGTTGAACCCTGCTGTACCGCTATTTGGTGTTGTAGTGCAACCTCAAGGTATTCCACAGCCTTGGGTTTCACCGATTGCCGATGCGCTCCTCTTTTTGCGTGCTCTGGAGATGCTAGGGGTGATGTTGAGCCTATTGGCGGTGACTTTGATCCTGGTGGGTATCTTGGCGCATCGTCGGTATGCTGCGATTGCAATCGCAGCTTTGGTGTCGGTGTCTCTACTCGTCAAAGTGATTTTCGCCGGTATGCTGTTGAAACCAACCGAATTTCTGGCCTGGTTCAACTTGAATGTGTTGATGGGTGCATTGGCTGCGTGGGCGTTGCTGGCGGTTTTGCTGAAGCTGAAAAGGCGTTGGCAGATGCTGGCGGCGTTGGTATCACTTGGGCTGGCTCAATTGGTGGAGGCATTGTGGCCGCTAACCGCTTCCAGCCACAGCATGGCCAGCCTTTTCAAGTGGAGTTATGGCCATCTGCGGGATTTCAATGGCCTGACCCAGACACTATCTGAGGCTTGGCCGTGGCTGGCGACGGTCTACTTGGTATGGCGAGTTGCGCGTGATTGGCGACGTGCTGCGCAGCCTACCGTTGTTACTGGTTAGCTCAGAGCCAGTTTAGGATCGTGCTGCTCGAAATCCTCATGTGCTTAAGTACACTTCGGTTTATACGCTGCGCTTCACCCTGCTGACAGCTGCTCGCGACAGATCGTAAAAAGGCGCTAAGGTGTTGGTGTTACCTGCAGAGGTAAAGCACGATTCACGAATGGCTCCCCACGTAGCAGTTTCTGATACATAGCCGGGTCTTTCCATTCGGCTTGGCATTGATCGGAAAACACCACATCGGTCAGCTGAATGATCCCCATACGAGGGTTGTAAGCGTCTGCTCTGAAGCACTGCGCGTAACCGGTCTCGGTTTCATGGGCGATGATGGAATGCAATACGACATCCTGTTCACCGTTGGCCATGCGTGTGTTCTGCAAGATAGCGTCGATGATGACGAAGAACATTCGTGCAAATTGTTCGGCTGAAGGGGAGACAGGCATTGAAATCCAGCGGGCAGAGTAACGTTTTGCCCAGTCGATATAATCGACCTCATCCCTATCCCAAAAGCAAATGGCGTGGTCAAAAGCATCGATCACATCGCGGATAGTGCCTTTCATCAAGCCGAAGTCATACACCATCTGCCCATGATCAAACGCATTGGCCTCCAGCAATACTTCCACCTTGTAACTATGGCCATGTATGGAATAACGGCAGCGGTCGCTGCTGCAGTTACGCACGATGTGCGCATTCTCGAATTTGAATAACTTGCGAATTAGCATGGGGATGACCTGCTTGGTAATGGCTTGATTGTGCCATCCATACAAGAAAAAGCCACGCACAAGGCGTGGCGGGTCAATTGCAACCATTAAGGCGACTTGTATTGTCTGGCGCTTCAGTTATGGGCAGTTTGCTTCTGTTTCTGATGGTTAGAAGGCTGCGACAACAGCTCCTTTGTACTTCTCCGAGATGAATTTTTTCACCTCTGGGGAACTAAGCGTCGCGGCTAGTTTTTTGATTGCCGGTGTGTTCGCATTGTCGGCCCGGGTCACCACGTAATTCGCATAGGGTGAATTAGCATCTTCAATCAGCAATGCGTCTTTAGTGGGGACCAGCTTGGCTTCCAGGGCGTAGTTGGTGTTGATCATTGCAAGATCCACTTGGTCCAGCACGCGTGGCAAGGTGGCGGCTTCCAGCTCCTTGAACTTCAGCTTTTTAGGGTTGCCCACCACATCTTTGACCGTAGACATGATGTTGCTTGGGTCTTTCAGGGTGATGACCTTGTGCTTGGCCAGCAATATGAGCGAGCGCCCGGCATTGGAGGCTTCATTCGGAATGGCGACGACTGCACCTTCCTTCAGTTCTGCGATGGACTTCACCTTCTTCGAATAGGCGCCAAATGGTTCCAGATGGACTGCTTGGCTGGGTACGAGGTTGGTGCCCCGATTCTTGTTGAATTCAACCAAGTAGGGCTTGGTCTGGAAAAAGTTGGCGTCCACACGCTTTTCCACCAGCTGCATATTGGGCTGGATATAGTCAGTAAAAACTTTCACATCCAGTTCCACGCCTTGTTTGGCTAGTGTAGGTTTGACGAATGCAAGAATCTCAGCGTGAGGCACGGCGGTGGCTGCGACAGTTAGTTTCTCTGCCTGTGCAGCGAGGGCGGCAAAGCCAGCTGCTGCGATTAACAGCGATTTGAAGCGTTGCATGATCAGCCTTGTTTTATTTACTGCGTTGCGGGAGTTTTACAATATGAAGCTGCGTACCGGTATTGATTCATTTGTGCGATGCACGCCGTACCAGCCAGTCGCCGGCCATTTGCAGCATCTGGACCAGAGCTAATAGCGCTAGTACCGTGACGATCATCACCTCTGTTTGAAAGCGCTGGTAGCCAAAGCGGATCGCCAAGTCACCAAGCCCACCGCCGCCGATCACGCCGGACATAGCGGTGTAGGACACCAGTGTGACGGCGGTAACAGTCGTGGCGGCTAGAAGACCGGGCAGCGCTTCAGGTAATAAGGCCCGCGTCACGATTTGCCAAAGCGTGGCTCCCATCGCTTGGCTGGCTTCCACAATGCCTTTATCAACCTCGCGTAGCGCAGCTTCCACCAATCGGGCGAAGAAAGGTGCTGCGCCGACAACCAAGGGAGGAATAGCCCCAGCCACGCCGATCGACGTACCGACCAGTTTGACGGTGACCGGGATAAGGATGATAAGCAGGATTACAAAAGGCAGTGAACGTAAGGCATTCACCACAAAGGACAGCATCGCATAAGCAGGCTTATTGGCCAGTAACTGGCGTGGCCCCAACAGGTACAACAGCACACCAAGCGGCAGGCCCAATACAATGGTGAAGCCGAGCGACACGCCCAGCATAATCAGCGTGTCTTGCGTCGCCAGCCAGATATCAGCCCAGTCGATAACGCTCCAGTCAAAGCTTATCTCGTTCATGCTGTCACCACATCGCAGCGTACGCCGCGTTCTTCAAAAGCGCGCCTGGCCAATTCTGCATCACCGCTGAAGCCAACAATCAATTGGCCGTAGGGTCTATCCTTAATACGCCCTACGCTGCCTTGCAGAATACTCATCGGTGTTCCGAGTGCTTGGCCGATTTGAGCGAGGACGGGTTCGTAGGTTGTGGCGTCGACGAAGGTCAGGCGCAACAGCGTGCCGGCAACATTGCCCAACTTACCGGCCAGATCAAGCGTGGCGGCATGGCCATCCTCTGCCACCATATTGCGGGTAGCGTCGTGCTGCGGATGTAGAAAGACCTCGGCTACAGGTCCGCTCTCCACAATCTCACCGTGTTCAATCACAGCCACACGGTCACAAATTGCCCGAACCACCGCCATCTCGTGGGTAATCAGGACAATTGTTAGTCCGAGGCGGCGGTTGATGTCGAGCAGAAGCTGCAGGATGGACTGCGTAGTCTGCGGATCGAGCGCGCTCGTGGCTTCGTCGCACAATAGCAATTTGGGGTGGTTTGCCAGGGCTCGGGCAATGCCCACCCGTTGCTTTTGTCCGCCAGACAGTTGGGATGGGTATTGGTCGCGCTGTGCGTCAAGTCCAACTAGTTCGAGCAACTCGTCTACACGGGTATCGATGGCAGTTTTTGACAACTCCCCTGCCAACTCCAATGGGAAGCGGATGTTGCCGGCCACAGTACGGTGGCTGAGCAGGTTAAAATGTTGGAATACCATGCCGATCTGGCGACGCAAAGCCCGTAAACCTGTGGCGTCTAGACTGGTGGCGTCCTGGCTATCAACCAGTACCTGGCCTGTACGGGGGCGTTCGAGCAGATTCAGCGTACGCAGTAATGTGCTTTTGCCTGCACCGGAGCGGCCAATGATGCCGAAGACCTCACCGGCATCAATCTGAAGATTGATGTCACGCAGCGCAACAACCTGGCGGCCATCGACTTCGTAGGTTTTATTGAGATGGTGCAGGGCGATCACGCGATATCCGCTTTTCAATTCAGTCAAAAAACGCCCTTGTATGCAGACAAGAGCGGCGACAGTACTGTAGCGAAGCTGTTTATTCCTGATAAGTAGGTGTTTTCCTGTAAATCATATATTTCGGTTATTAGCTTAAAGCCAGCCCATGCGCCTTGCCGCTTGAGGAAGTTCAAGCAACTGGCGTAAGGCCAAGTCCACGACAGCGCTTTGGCGCGGTCTCGAATTCAGCCATACCGTACGCATGCCAAGTCGCTTCGCTGTATGTAGGTTCTTGCGCGTGTCTTCCACCATGATGCAATCCCGCGGGTCGACCTTGTAATGTTGCAATAGGTGCCGATAGCCTGCGAAATGCGGTTTGGGGCGATAGCGCGTATGTTGAATGGCAATCAGCCCATCAAAATGATGAGCAATGTGCAAGCCCCGTAACACCGCTATGGCATAGGCTTTTGGTGCATTGGTAAACAGAATTTTCCGCCCCGCCAGTTGCCGTAGTACGGCATGCAATGCGCGCATCGGGCGTAGTTCCCGCTTCAGGTCCGGGAATTGGTGGGTATGGTGTAGGAAGTGCTCCGCCTTTACATTGTGGTGCCTCAGCAGGCCAGATAATGTTGTTCCATAGCGATGCCAGTAAATCTGGCGCAGGGTGTCGGCTTCTTCCTGGGTAAGCCCTGTGTGCTGCACCATGTAGGCGCTCATCAGCCTGTTCATCTCTGGAAAGATGTACGGTTCGGCATCGTGCAGGGTATTGTCCAGATCAAATATCCAAACGGGTGGCATAGCGAGCGGACTCTAATAGTTATATTGCCGTTAAGCCGGTATAGCCTGTTGGGAAAAGAAAAAAGCCAGCGCAAAGGCCGGCTTGCGGTGAAGTACAGGGATCGGCTCAGCCGTGAATGTAATGCTCCAATTGCTCAATCAGGAACTGTTGCTCGGCGATCTGTTCGCGAACCAGGTCTGTGATGGAGAGCACACCTAATACATGCTCGCCTTCGCACACCGGTAGATGGCGGAAGCGCTTTTCCGACATGATGGCCATGCACTGATCCACAGTTTGATTTGGTCTGGCCACGATGACGCGTTTGGTCATGATGTCGACGATGGGCGTGCCTGCAGAGGTCTTGCCCTGCAACACCACTTTGCGTGCATAGTCGCGTTCCGAAAAAATCCCGAGTAAGCGCTCACCCTCCATTACAAGCACCGCACCGATATCCTTTTCGGCCATGAGTTGCAGTGCCTGATAGACCGTTGCGTCAGGGGGTACCCTGAAGATACCGGGACGGGACTTCTCCTGCAGAAGCTGTTGGGCGGTTTTCATACTGCACTTTCTCCATTCGTAGACGGGACGACCATGAGCTGAGAACGTATTCCCGATCTGTTGTGAACAGCGCATGAGCCCGGATCATGGCGGTGTTCTAAGAAATTTGGCACGGTCTTACTGCGCAGCTGCGGTTGGGACTCATACGCTGTTCCGCACTTATCTGACAGCTGCACATTCCAGATCGTAAACAAGTTCTTAGATCGAAAACCGATTCTAAGATAAGCCACTATAGCCAGCGCTGGAGCCAGACCCAACCGGTAGGCGTGTTGCAGAGCAATAGCCGTACTATGACTAAAGCCACAAGGAGGATGTTCCTTGTGGATCAGCCGGTGTGGTCACGTATCCCACCATATGTCCGCATGTTTGTTTTCTGCACACGGAGTGAATGGCACCAACTTTGAATAGGTTCTTAAGGATGCTTATTCATCACGTCGGATCATGGTGCCGACGCCGTGATCTGTCAGTACTTCCAATAAGAGAGCATGTTTTACCCGGCCATCGATTATGTGTACCGCTTTCACGCCATTGACTGCGGCTTCGAGGGCGGAGGCAATCTTGGGGATCATCCCGCCAGAGATGGTGCCGTCAGCAACCAAACCATCGACGATCTTAGGTGTCAGCCGGGTGAGTAATTGTCCCTTCTGATCCAACACACCAGGGGTGTTGGTCATCAGGATGAGCTTTTCGGCATCAAGCACTTCCGCCAGCTTACCTGCGACCAGGTCGGCATTGATATTAAAGGCTTGCCCCTCACTGCCTACACCAATTGGCGCAATGACGGGAATGAAGTCGCGAGTATCGAGAAGGGCGACAAGCTCGGGAGCGATGGATTCGACTTCGCCTACTTGGCCTACATCGATTTGCTCCCCGCCTTTTTCACCCTTGAGATACATCTTCTTCGCACGGATGAAATGGCCATCCTTGCCAGTCAGTCCGACAGCCCGGCCGCCATGCTGGTTGATCAGGCTGACAATTTCCTTGTTGACGAGGCCGCCCAATACCATTTCGACGATGTCCATCGTCTCGCTATCGGTAACCCGCATACCCTGGACAAACTGACCCTGCTTGCCGACCCGATCGAGCATGGCATTGATTTGCGGCCCTCCGCCATGCACAACAACAGGATTCAGTCCGACCAGTTTGAGCAGGACAACATCGCGAGCGAACCCTTCCTTGAGATCAGGGTCGGTCATTGCATTGCCACCGTACTTGATCACAATCGTCTTTTCGTTGAAGCGGCGGATATAAGGCATGGCTTCGGCCAGCACAGCGGCTTTGGTCGCGGCAGCCTGGGGGGAAATCGGTTCGATCACGGGCATGGCACTTCCTTAGAAGAGAGATTGGCGGCGATTCTAAGAACCTGTTCGCGATCTGTCACGAGCAGTTGTCAACAGAGTGAAGCACAATGCAGAGGCTGGAATATTCGCTTGTTATATGAGGCGTTCGATCAGCATATGGCCCCATATCATGGCTGCCTAGCTATCTAATCCCCGGCATTGGTATATCCAGTGCTTGTCGGCAAGAATATGAGTGCGTAGATTTCGAAAATAAATAATTATTCATTTATTGTCCCTTGCCCCCACCTGAATTGCCTGTACTTATCATTTAGTAACTGTTTGTGATCTTACTGCGCAGCTGTGATCGGGGCTTATGTGCTGCTCGAAATCCTCTTGTGCTTAAGCACATTCCGGTTTCTGCGTTGCTCTGCACCCCGCTGACAGCCCGTTCGCGACAGATTTTGAACAGGTTTCAAAGACAGCTCCAAAGCGCGGTTCGCCGGGTGACCCTAAACTAATAAGTGATGTCGAGTAAGCGGGTATACATGCCAATAAGCAAGTCAGAGCCGCTGCTGGTAGGTAATGACGTCACCGTTCCCTGTGGCTATGGTGTGGATACATTAGGACGTGAAATGGGGCGAAAAAGGACGTGTTGCGCTATCGTCGCGTACTAAATTCGCGTACCAGCACGAGTGGTTGTAGATGTGGTACAGCGCAGTAGGCAGAATGTAGCTTCGCGTACACTGCATGGCGCATTTTCAGGTGTGCAGTGTTGGTAGTTTGCTGCCCTTACCTGGGGTGGTTGAGTGGTACAGGAACCTGGATGACGATTGTGTAGCAGTCTGTGGGCAGGTTCTGAGAAATATAAATAGCATTTGGAGAGACCATATGAACAAGCGGCGAAACTTCACACTGGGCTTGGTGTTGTTGGTGTTACTGAGTGCCTGTGGAAAGGAAGCGACACCCTATGAGGAAGTGCGGCCGGTACGCACGGTGGTGGTTAAGCCAGAGGGAGTTGCTGTCGCTGCGAGTTATTCCGGCGAGATACGTGCCCGGCACGAGAGCGTGCTGGGATTTCGTATACCGGGGCAGATTATCGAGCGCAATGTGGAGTTGGGCGATGCGGTTAAGGCTGGCCAGCCACTGTTCAAGATCGATGGCAAGGACGTAGTGCTGCAGCAGGCTGCAGCCAAGAGCCAGTTCGATAAAACGCGCTTGGATTATGAACGGGCACAACAGCTCCATGAAAAAGGCTTCGTCAGCCAGGCCAATGTCGACCAGGCCAAAGTTGCTTTCGATGCTGCCAAGTCCCAGTACAGCCTTAGTAGTAATCAGGGTGGCTATACCGTCCTAAGGGCGGAGCGGGCCGGTGTGGTGACGTCGCTGAATGCAGAAGTGGGGCAGGTAGTGGCGGCAGGAAGCCCTATCGTCAAGCTGGTTGAGGATGGCGAGCGCGAAGTGGTTGTCAGCGTTCCGGAATCCCGCGTGGAGGAGCTGCGTAAGGCAGACCAGTTGCAGGTAGTGCTGTGGGCTGCGCCGGAAAAGCTATACAAAGCCAAAGTACGCGAAATTGCACCAGATACCGACCCCGTTACGCGGACTTACGCAGCGCGTATTTCCGTTCTCGATCCCGATGAGGGGCTACGCCTTGGTATGACAGCCAACGTTCAGCTGCCCAATGTCGCCAATCAGACCGGGGTTATGCTGCCGTTGACGGCGATTTACGACCAGGATGGGCAGCCCAAAGTATGGGTGGTGGATATCAACACACAAAGGGTTACCGCGCGTCCTGTGACGTTGGCCGGTGTACGGAATGATGTGGTGCTGGTAACCAAGGGCCTGCAGATGGGAGAGACGGTAGTGACAGCGGGGGCGCATTTGCTACATGCCAACCAGCTTGTACGTCTGGCTGCCAGCCAGCTCAATCGTCAATAAGCCCTGAAGGACCAGCGCATGCGTGGTATCAATCTGTCCGAATGGGCACTCAAGCACCAACAGTTGGTGCTGTATTTCATTATCGTTTTCATGCTGGCGGGCGCATTTGCCTATACCCGGCTTGGGCAGAAGGAGGACCCGGAGTTCACCTTCAAGGCCATGATCATCCAGTCCTATTGGCCTGGCGCCTCGGCAACCGACATGGAGCTGCAGGTCACCGACAAGCTTGAAAAGAAACTACAGGAAATGTCCGAGATCGAGTACGTGCGTTCGTACTCCAAAGCTGGCGAAAACCAGCTGCTGATCAACCTCAAGGAAGGCGTGCCGCCAAGCCGAGTGCAGGAAATCTGGTATCAGGTGCGCAAGAAGATCGGCGATATCAAGCACACGCTGCCAGGCAGTCTGCAAGGGCCATTCTTCAACGATGAGTTTGGCGACACCTTTGGCAATTTGTATGCCTTTACCAGCGACGGCTTCAGTTACGCAGACCTCAAGAAGTACGTTGATGCCGTTCGTACCGAGCTGCTTCGTGTACCCGATGTAAACAAGATCGACTACGTCGGTGTGCAGGAAGAAAAGATCTACGTCGAGACCTCGAGTGCGAAGATGGCTTCGCTGGGGTTGGACCCGGCCTTGGTGCTGCAAACACTGCAGGCGACCAATGCGGTTGTGCCGGGTGGCGTGGTGCAGACGAGCAGTGAGCGGGTGGCGTTGCGGGTGACGGGGGAGTTCAACAGCATCGAGTCCATCCGCAATATTGGTATCCAGGCCAATGGGCGCAATTTTCGTCTGGGGGACGTGGCCAAGGTATACCGTGGTTATACCGACCCGACCACCGCCAAGTTGCGTTTTAATGGGCAGGAAGCGATCGGTCTTGCCGTCAGCATGCGCAAAGGGGGTGATGTTATCCAGCTTGGCGAGCAACTCGATGCCAGCTTGGCACGCATACGTGCTGAACTGCCAATCGGTGTGGAGGTCCATGCGATTTCTGACCAACCCAAGGTGGTAGGTAATTCCATCCATGAATTTGTGAAGAGCCTGGTCGAAGCGGTAGTGATCGTGCTGGCGGTCTCGTTCGTTTCGCTGGGATTTCGCACGGGCTTGGTTGTTGCGCTCTCCATTCCCTTGGTGCTCGCCATGACCTTTCTTGTCATGTACGGCTTTGGGTTGGACCTGCAACGTATTTCGCTGGGGGCTTTGATTATCTCGCTGGGTTTGCTGGTGGACGATGCCATCATCGCTGTTGAGATGATGGCCTTGAAATTGGAGCAAGGTTGGGATCGGGTCCGGGCGGCTACCTATGCCTACACGAGCACGGCATTTCCTATGCTGACAGGCACATTGATTACTGCTGCGGGCTTTATGCCTGTGGGGCTGGCAAAGTCCAATGCTGGTGAATACACAGTTTCCATTTTTCAGGTGGTTGGCATCTCGTTGATGCTGTCCTGGATCGTCGCCGTTATCTTTACTCCTTATCTGGGTTTCAAGCTGCTACCAGATTTGAAAGGCCATGGCGATGAGCACTCGGTTTATCAAAAGCCTTTTTATGTACGTTTCCGCAGGTTGGTGTCGTGGTGCCTTGAGTACCGCAAGCTGGTTATCACTATTACTGTGGTTGCATTCATTACGGCTGTCGTTCTGTTCCAATTCGTCCCTAAGCAGTTTTTCCCTGCGTCGAACCGGCCCGAGATTCTGGTCGATGTCTGGCTGCCGCAGGCTTCCAGCTATGAGCAGACCGAAGCGCAGGTGAGGGCGTTGGAAGCCAAGCTCAAGAGCGACCCGAATATCGTCAGCGTCACCAGTTATGTCGGTAACGGCAGTCCGCGTTTCTACCTGCCACTGGAACAGCAGCTGCCGAATCTGAATTTTGCTCAGCTGATGATCATGAGCAAAAACGAATACTTACGTGAAGATGTGCTGAAAAAACTGCACAAGTTGTTCGAGGAGGATTTTCCGCTGGTCCGTGGTCGGGTGAGTAGGTTGGAAAATGGCCCGCCAGTGGGTTACCCGATTCAGTTCCGCGTTTCGGGGCCTGATCACAACAAGATCAAAGAGGTTTCGCGGCAAGTCGCTGCCATGATGCGCGCCAATCCGCACATTCGTAACGTCAATACCGACTGGAGTGAACGGGTGAAGGTGATGCGTCTGGTGGTGGACCAGGACAAAGCCCGTGCGCTCGGTATCAGTTCGCAGCAGTTGTCGACTGCGCTACAGACGTCGTTGAGCGGGGTTACCATGACTCAGTTTCGTGAGTACGACAGGACGATTGATGTGGTGGCCCGTTTGAATAAGCCGGAGCGGACGGATCTGAACAATCTGAAAGACGCCAAGATTCATCTGCACAACGGTAAGTTCGTACCGGTTAGCCAGGTGGCGAAACTGCAGTTGGACAGCGAGGAAAGCATCGTCTGGCGACGGAACCGGATGCCGACCATTTCAGTACGCGCTGACGTGGATGGGGCGCAGGCGCCTGATGTGACATTGGCGATCTGGCCTGGGGTGAAAAAGCTGGCCGATACCCTGCCGATTGGTTATGCCATTGAGATCGGTGGATCGCAGGAATCGAGCTTCAAGAGCCAAGCTTCCATTGTTGCGGTGATGCCGTTGATGATATTGACGGTCATGACGCTATTGATGTTCCAGCTCCAGAGCATTTCCAAGATGGTGCTGGTGCTCCTGACCGCTCCGTTGGGGATGATAGGCGTGGCGGCAACGCTATTGATTTTCCGGGTGCCATTTGGTTTTGTGGCGCAACTTGGTGTTATCGCACTGGCCGGTATGATCATGCGCAACTCGGTGATCCTGGTTGACCAGATATCCCAGCACACAGCAGAGGGCGAGCATCCCTGGCACGCGATTGTCGAATCAGCCGTGCGCCGTTTCCGCCCCATTATGTTGACTGCGGCTGCAGCAATTCTGGCGATGGTGCCGTTGACGCGTTCCACTTTCTGGGGGCCGATGGCCTGGGCGATTATGGGCGGCTTGTTCGTTGCCACACTGTTGACCTTGTTGTTCCTCCCCGCGTTGTATGCAGCCTGGTACGGTGTGCGCAAACCATTGGATGCTGGTCGTTGATGTGTAAATAACTTAGAATTCATTTACAAAATCTGACTGGGAATTCAGTTATTCCTTGTTGTAGGATACCGGCTGGTATGTTTGGACGTGTGCGGGGCACATGTCGAACCAAAGGATGCTTTATGCAACGTTTTGTACTTCGCACACTGACTTATGCGTTGGCGCTAACTGCAGGCTCGCTTGCTTCAGCTGCCGACCTGTTGCAGGTTTATCAGGAAGCCAAGAAATACGACGCCAATTTTGCGGCGGCAGAAGCTGAGCTTCGTGCCGGCCAGGAGAACACTAACCAAGCTAGTGCGCTCTGGTTGCCCACGGTTGATTTTTCGGGCGATGCTAAGCGGGTCCACTTGGATAGGGAGTCGAACCTGCCTAGTTCGAGTAATAAGAGTTCAGGAAATCAGTACAGTTACAATCTAAAAGCGACCCAGCCAGTTTATAGTGCCGTAGCCAGTGTGGGCGCTAGCCAGTTGAATGAACGAGCACGTCTGGCGGAAGTGAAGTTCGGCGGTGCCAAGCAGGACTTGGTCTTGCGTGTGGCGCAATCCTATTTCGATGTGTTATATGCGCAAGATAGCCTTGAGTTTGTCCGTGCCCAGAAAGACGCGGTTTCTCAGCAACTGGCCCAGGCAAAAAAGAGTTTTGAGGTAGGGGTGGCGACGATTACCGATACGCATGAGGCCCAGGCCAAGTACGACGGCATCATCGCCAGTGAGATCGCGGCGCAGAACGACCTGGTGGTAAAACAGAACGCATTCCTTCAGCTGACAGGAGTACCCGCTGACGGTTTGGCGGTACTGCCTGGCAAGATGGAAGCTACCCCACCAACCCCTGCTGATATGAACGAGTGGGTGAAGATGGCGGAGCAAAAGAGCCTAAATATCGACGCGAAGCGCGGAGAGTTGGCGATTGCAGAAGCTGAAATCGACAAATACCGATTGAGCAAACAGCCTACAGTCGGTCTTTTTGCACAGTATGGTCAGGATACCGATAAGGGTGTGCTAACTGCGCCTGGTGGTACTAGTAAGACCAAAACGACGGCAGTAGGCGTACAGGTGAATATCCCTATCTTCACGGGTGGGGCAACGAGTTCCAAGTTGCGTGCTGCGTTAGCCAGCCGTGATCAGGCTCAGTTTTTGTTGGAAGCTGCTCGGCGCGAAGCAGCGCAGACAACCAAGCAGGCTTTCCTGGGTGTACAGGCAGGGGCAGCACAGATACGCGCATTGGACCAAGCGCAGCTTTCAGCTCAAAGCTCCCTGGATTCCACCAAACTCGGGCGAGAAGTGGGTGTGCGTACCACGCTGGACTTGCTCAATGCCCAGCAGCAGTTCTATCTGACCAAGAAAGACCTTGCTAAGGCGCGTTATGACTATCTAATGAATCAACTCAAGCTGTCAGCCGCAGTCGGTGAGCTCGGTGAAAAAGAGCTGGAAGCTGTTAATGGCAGATTGATGCGCTGAGGTAAATGCTAAAGGAAACAGGCCACCTGCTTAGGTGGCTTGTTTGCTTATGTGCGCCCAGCATGGGCGCACTCCTGCGGGTGGAAGTCCCGCCGTAAGTTGATCACAGCGAACGAAGTGAAGCGCAACTGCGTGAGGGCGACCGAGCGTGGGAAGGAAGCGTGGATCGTAAACCG